>JBBSFO010000030.1:0-16865 GCA_038238655.1 Thermomicrobiales bacterium
ATCGTCAATCGCTGATACGGAGTGTACGTACATATAGACGAAGATGCAAGGGCTTTCGGGCCAGTTGCAAAATCAGCATAAGGGATTGAACCGCCAAGACGCCAAGGACGCCAAGAGGGAAGAGAGAACATGAATCGCGCGTCTTTTCTTCGCGTCCTCTTGGCGTCCTTGGCGTCTTGGCGGTTCAATCCCTTATGCTGATTTTGCAACTGGCCCGAAAGCCCTTGCATCTTCGTCTATATGTACGTACACTCCGTATCAGCGATTGACGATGGCTGAGAGGAGCGACCGAATGTCGGAGCGACCGATGCGGACTGTGTATGCCCTGACGGGCATCCAACCGGAAGTGCAAGCATACGCGATGGCGAAATACTCGCGGTCGCGCAACTCCATGCGCCGGAGTATCGCCGAACTCTCCGCGCAGCGCGCCGAGCAATTCCTCGAATCGTTTTACTTCCAATATGGCCACCGTTCGATTGCCGATCTCGCACACGTCGCGATGGCGGTCGAGAATGTCTCGATCCTCGCGGCGATTGCCGTTGTAGATCAGCAGGTCTGGGACGGGCAGGAGCGTTCGACCCGGTATCAGGACTTCGCGCGCACCGGCTACTATACGCCGGACGCCATCGCCGCCTCGCCCGATGCGCCCGCGTACACGGCGGCGGCGGACGCGCTCTTCACCGAATACGCCGCGCTTTCCAAAGAACTGGCCGCGCTCCTTGTCGAGACAGTCGGCAAGCCGGAAACGATGGATGAAGGTGACTACACTCGCACCCTGCGCGCGCGGGCCTTCGATGTCACGCGTGCCCTACTGCCGCTCGCCACAATCACGAGCGTCGGGCAGATCACGAGTGCGCGAACCCTGGAACGACAGATTTCCGAGCTGCTCTCCTCGCCGCTCGCGGAAATCCGCGCGGTCGCGGAAGACCTGCGCACCGCCTGCCAGACCGCCGCCTTCGACCCGGCGGTCAGCGCCGCAGAGCAGTTGCAACAGGCGCTCGACGGTGTCCATCTGCCCCCGGAAGCCCAGGATGCACTCGCGGCACTCGCCGCGACGCTCGACCGCACCGCCGCCGCTCCGACGCTCGTCAAATACACCGCGCCGCTCGACTATCAGATCGCGACAGCGCGGGAAATGCGGCAGGCGGCGACCGAATTGCTCGCGGACATCCCGCGTGATCCGGTCAGCCCGACGGTCGCCCTCGCGCCTGCCGCGAACCCAACGGATGAACTCGTCGCGACGCTCCTGTATCAGCACGATCCGTGTCAGCACTCATATCGCCAGATTCTCGAAATCGTCCGCGAACTCTCCGTGACCTTTAAGCGGGAAATCGCCGACCTTTCGATGCGCCATCGCGGCCCGCATGATGACGTACTCCGTGCCCATCAGGTTGGTGCGCCGCTCCAATTCGACTGCACGATTGACATCGGCGCATTCCGCGACCTGCACCGGCACCGTCGTTGCGTGCAGATCATCCCCGACTTCTCCGCCGCCCACGGAACCGACGATGCCGCGCAGTGGTTCGCCTGGGGTCTGGGTGACGTTGCCGCCGCCCGTGCGGCGGACGTCGGCCTCGTCGCGCGCTACCAGAGTGCGCTCGGCGGCGCACAGGCCGCGATTGACGCGCTTGCACCCGCGCACCCCGACGAGGCGGCATACCTCCTGCCGATGGCGAAACGGTGCCGCGCGCTCTTCAAGATGGACTACGCTGAAGCCGCCTACATCATCGAGCAACGGACAAAAGTGGGCGGACACTTCTCGTACCGCCACGCCGCATACGCGATGTACACTGCCCTCGCCGCGCGCGAGCCGGATTTCGCCCGGCACATCCGCGTCACGCCACCAACCGAGGTTGATCTGCTCCGGCGATAATGGCAATTCGTGAAAGTATGGGTGACAGGCCATATACTGGAAGGACGAAAGCCGCACCGAGGAGCGCAACAATGCTGATGAAATATATCCGGGCCGCCATGCGCCACGCCGAATACGAGATCATCGAGGATAACCACTCGTTCTACGGCCACATCCCCGGTTTCAGCGGCCTCTAGGCGAATGCACCCACGCTTGAAGCGTGCCGCAAAGAATTACAGAGCGTGTTGGAAGACTGGATTTTCATCGGCACACGGTGGAAGATGCCGATTCCCGTCGTAGATGGAATCAGCGCCACTGCGTACACGATTACAACAACGCTACGATAGTTCGACGATGAAATGAAGTAATTAGCGGGCGGCAATGCCGCCGCGTGGATTGAGAATTGCGTCATAGGGGCGGGGATCGGGGATGGCCTCGCCGTGGCGCAGCATTGAAGCGATATAGACCTCCTTCGCACCCTGTAATAGGTCGAACATCTCGTCAATCGTGTCCCCCGCAGCAATGAGACCAGGGAGGTCCGGTACACGGCCAACCCAACCGCTGTCTTCCTCAAAAGTTACAACGACAGCATATGGACGATTGGCAAACGCCTGAACTGTTGGGGTGATCTCAATCTCTACCGACGCATTTGTTGTCGTGTCATTATCGTCGATTTCGATTGGGTAACGCTTCAATTGATTTCCTCCTAATCCTTCCGCGCTGCTTCTGCAAAGCGAGCGGTCACGGTATCAATAGCCATTAATGCATTACGGACGTACACCGGCTTAACGTTTGTCGTATCTCCGTGAGGTTTCACGACCGTAACGCGTTGATCAGCATAGTATTGATGTTGATATGTGACATGACTACTCCGCTGAACGGGATCGAAATCATACGAGCGAAGGAGTAAGTCGAGGTCTCCAAAGCGCACATTCTTCAGGGTACGCTGAATCGCCTGCTCGCGCTTCTCACTCTTCGTCAGTGGCCAATCTTTTTCAGTGTACCACCCGTGGTTTCCATATCGTGTATTATCGCAGAGTGAAATACGTACCGCTTACGTCCCGATAAACGGACGTTCACACGCAGTATGGCCAGCGGGAGGACGAATGCTCGATCAGCACAGCGTGCGCTATCTGGTACGACGCCTCGTGCGCCACGCGTGGGACACACCGCCGCTCGCCGTCGGCGCAGTCGCGAGCATCTTTCTCAGTATCGGGTTTTCGCTCCTCCAACCACTGCTGATCCGCTCGCTCATCAACAATGGCATCGCCGCCGGGCAACATCGGCAGCTGATCGAGGTTTCCATCGCGATCATGATCGTCGCCGTCCTTTCGGCGGTGACGACCTATTTCCGCTCCGTGACGACGCAGTGGATCGGCGAGAAGGTTTCGTACGCATTGCGCAACCGCTTGTTCCGCCACCTCGAAGCGCTCTCGTTCTCCTTTTACGACACCTCCCAGACCGGCCAGCTGCTCTCTCGTCTCACGGAGGACATTCGCAATATCCGCCGTTTCTATTCGCCCGCCTTCCGCGTCCTCCTGCAAACGTCCGTCCTCGTGGTGGGTAGCGCGGCGATCATGTTCACACTGAACTGGCAACTGGCGCTCCTTTCGCTGGCAATCGTGCCAGTGTTGTTGTGCGTGACGCTCATCTTCGGCAGCCGCGTCCGGCCCCGCTATCTCAGGGCGCAGCAGCAGTACGGGCAAGCAATGAACGTGTTGCAGGAGAACCTCGCCGGGATGCGGCTCGTCCGCGCATTCGGGCGCGAGCACTTCGAGTCCGCGAAGTTCGCGACGGCGGGGATGACCTATTACAACCGGCAAATGGACGCCGCCAAACTCTCCGTGCTGGCGAACGCGAACATGCCGATGATCACCGGCGTCGGCACGGCGGTCGTCATTGGTGTCGGTGGGTTGCAGGTGATTCACGGGCAGTTGCAAGTCGGCACGCTGCTCGCCTTTTACCTCTACTTGACCCAGCTCACCGACCCGATCCGGCAGATCGGCTCGATCGTCAACAATGTCGCCCTTGCCCTCGCCAGCACCGAGCGGATTTACGACGTGCTCGAACGCCGTCCGCGCATTCTCACCCCACCGGATGCGTACCGTCCCACGGAGGTGCGCGGCCATGTGATCTTCGACGATGTCCGGTTCGCCTACACGCGCGAAAGCCGCGAGGTGCTGCGTGGCATCTCGATTAATGCGCCGCCCGGTTCGGTCGTCGCACTCGTCGGGGCGACGGGCAGCGGCAAGAGCAGCATCATCCAGTTGCTCGCCCGCTTCTACGATGTCCGCTCCGGCACGGTATGCGTGGACGGCATTGATGTCCGCCAGTGGGATTTGCCGACCTTGCGCGGGAATGTCGGCTTCGTGCTGCAAGAAACCTTCCTGTTCTCCGACTCGATCCACGAAAACATCGCCTACGGCCGCCCAAACGCCACGCGCGCGGAGGTGATCGCGGCGGCGAACGCGGCGCAGGCGCACAACTTCATCGCCCGTCTCCCAGAAGGATATGACACGCTCCTCGGCGAGCGCGGCGTCAATCTGTCGGGTGGACAGAAACAGCGCGTCGCCATTGCGCGTGCCCTGCTGCTCAATCCGCGTATCCTCGTGCTGGACGACGCGACAAGCAGTGTGGACATGGAGACCGAGTATGAGATTCAGCAGGCGCTCAACGTCCTCATGGCGGGGAGAACGACCTTTATCATCGCCCAGCGGTTGAGCAGCGTGCGCACCGCCGATCAAATCTGCGTGCTCGACGATGGCATGATCGTCGAGCGCGGCACGCACGCCGAACTGCTCGCGCTCGGCGGCAAATACCGGACGATCTACGATGTGCAGACACAGAGCAGTGGCGTCGCGGTAACGAGCGAGCAGGAAGCATGAGCAGGACAGCGACGGCGACCGCCAACGGCGCGACGGAGCCGATCACCGACCCGAAGGCGACAGGGGGTAAGCCGTATCTCTCGCTCGATGACCGCGAGAACGATATTGGGCGCGGTCTCAACCGCGACAGCGCCAGGCGTCTACTCGCTTTTTTGCGGCCCTACCGCGCGCAGTGCGCGATCTCGCTTGTCGCGATCACGCTCCAAACGCTCGGCGAACTGGCGCTCCCCCGCCTGCTGGGCATCGCGATTGACCAGGGCATCGCGAAAGCGAGCACGCATACCCTGTTTGTCGCGGTCGCACTGTTCCTCGCCTGCGTCTTCCTCGTCTTCGCGATGCGCTGGACGCAGGGGTACACGACCACACGGATCGGTAACCGGGTGATCTTCGACCTGCGCTACGCACTCTTCGAGCACATCCAGATTCTCGGCTTCAAGACCTTCGACCGGATGGGCGTCGGACGATTGATCTCGCGCGTGCAGAACGACGTTTCCGTCCTCCAAGACTTGCTAACGGACGGTATTATCGGTCTGTTCGCGGACTTGCTCGTGCTCGTCGGCATCATCATCGCCATGCTGACGATCAATGTCGAACTGGCGCTGCTTTCGTATACGGTGCTGCCGATCATGATCGTCATCGTGATGATCTGGCGCCGGTTCGCGATCCGCGTCTATCGTGCCGTCCGCGCCGCGACGAGCCGCCTGACGGGATTTTCGGCGGAGAACATCAGCGGCATGCGTGCCATCCAGTCATTCCAGCGCGAGCAGGAGAATTTCGACCGCTTCGAGCGGCTGAACCGGAATGTCTACGACGAGACGACGCATTCGATCCGCCTTAACTCCGTCCTCGCGCCCAGTGTAGAAATGATGAGCGGCATGGCGACGGTGATTGTCCTGATCGTCGGCGGCAACGCCGTCATCAACGGCACGCTAACGATCGGCGCGCTGACCGCCTTTATCGGCTACGTGGCGCGCTTCTTCCAGCCTGTCCGCACGCTATCGGACCGCTACAACACGTTGCAGGCCGCCACCGTCGCCGCCGAGCGCGTCTTCGAACTGCTCGACGAACCACCGGACATCACGGATGCGCCGGGCGCGACCAAGCTCCCGCGCATTGCGGGCGAGATTCGCTTCGACCACATCACCTTCGGCTACGGCACGACGCCGGTGCTGCGCGACATTGATCTCACGATCCCACCCGGCGCGACGGTCGCGTTCGTCGGGCCGACGGGGGCCGGCAAATCGAGCACGATCAACCTCGTGCCGCGCTTCTACGATGTGTGGGATGGACGCGTCCTGATTGACGGCTACGACGTGCGCGATGTGACGCTCGAATCGCTCCGAAGCCAGTTCGGTATCGTTTTGCAGGACACGTTTCTCTTTTCCACGACGATTGCCGAGAATATCCGCTACGGCAGGCTCGGCGCGACCGACGCGGAGGTCGAGGCAGCGGCGCGCGCTGTCGGCGTCCATGATTTCATCGCCCAGTTGCCGGAAGGGTACGACGCGGAAGTCGGCGAGCGCGGCAGCGGTCTGAGCGTCGGACAGCGGCAACTGATCGCCTTCGCGCGCGTCGTCCTGGCGGATCCGCGTATCGTCGTCCTCGATGAGGCAACGAGCAGCGTGGATACCCAAACGGAGTTGATTATTCAGGAAGCCTTACGCACCGTGCTTCGTGGCCGCACCTCGCTGGTCATCGCGCACCGTCTTTCGACGATTGTGGAGGCGGACATCATCGTCGTCATTGATGGTGGCCGCATCGTGGAGCAGGGCACGCACGCGGGACTGATGGCCCAGCAGGGTCCCTATCACCGCCTCTACACCACCGCCCTCCGGCACACGAATGACGGCATGGGTGCGATGGCGATACTTGAGACGTGAGTACGCTTCGCGTGCCGTCTGCCGATTTCGATGACCTTCCCGTTTCGCTGTCCAATGCCCTTTCATGACCGCGATAGCGTGATGGGTGCGTCGGGGGCGTCCGAGCGCCACTTCTCCGGGCTGCTGGCGGCGGCGAATGTCACGACATTATTTCTGTAAAAGAGCTTCACGCGCTATCTCTGAAGAGCATAGGATATGCGCGCCATACTGTGCAATTGACCGGCAGTTCTCACGCAGTTTGCGCATGCCGGGGATCGCGACCCTGCACTGCGTTCCTCCCTCCTGTATACTACGAGGAATCAAGCACGCACTCCCTGTTATCACGGCGGGATATTCACATGGCCCAGAGTACGGATCGCGCGCCCGTATCCGAATCATCTCGATCCCCTGCGACATTCCGGCATCTTCTGCGACGGTTACGACTCGCGGCAGGCTTAACGCAGGAAGCGCTCGCCGAGCGGGCCGGCCTCAGCGTTCGCGCGTTGAGCGATCTCGAGCGCAGTGACGAGGTTCGCCCGCGCGCCGCAACCGTCGCTTCACTTGCCGCTGCACTCACACTCGCCGGGCGGGACCGTGCAGTCTTCGATGCGGCAGCGCGTGGTGAGACGACCGTTTTTCTCCGCCCATACGTTGCTACATCCCCCCTGAACAATCTCCCCGTGCCGCTGACGCCGCTGGTCGGGCGAGAACGGGCGGTGGCAGCGGCGGCGGCCTTCTTGCGTCATGATCGCGTGCGACTGCTGACGGTCACGGGGCCTGGTGGCGTCGGCAAGACGCGCCTCGCCATTGCGGCGGCGGCGGAACTGCGTCCCGTCTTCGCGGATGGCTGCATCTTTGTCTCCCTCGCCTCGGTGCAAACGCCCGCGCAGGTTCTTCCTACCATTGCACAAACACTCGCAGTCCGCCCGTCACTTGGGCAGACAGTGGAGCGTGCATTGATCTCCTTTCTGTGCGATAAGCACCTGCTTCTTGTCCTCGACAATATCGAACAAGTACTTGCCGCCGGTCCGGCCATTGCCGATGTCCTCCAACAGTGTCCATTTGTCAAGGCGCTCATCACCAGCAGGGCAGCGCTCGCGGTACGCGGTGAGCAGGAACTGCCGGTCGCCCCGCTCGCGTTGCCCGATGTCACAATGACCACCGATTTGGCGACCCTTGGCAATGTGGAATCAGTGGCGCTCTTCGTGCAACGAGCCGCAGCGATCCGCTTGGATTTCGCATTGACACAAGCGAACGCACCCGCGATTGCGGCGATCTGCATCCGACTCGATGGCCTCCCACTCGCTATTGAACTCGCTGCGGCGCAGATCCGCCTCTTCACACCCGCAGTACTGCTTACACGCCTCGCGCATCGCCTGGATGTGTTGACTGATGGAGCGGCCGATCTCCCGGATCGCCATCGCACGCTACGCGACGCGATCGCCTGGAGCTACACGCTCCTTCCGCACGACATACAGCGCTGCTTCCGCTGGTCTGCCCTCTTTGTCGGCAGCTGGACGCCCGAGAGAGCTGCGGCGCTTTGCGCATCTGCAGGCGAGACTGCATCCGTCCTTCCCCGGCTCGTGTCGCTTGTACGTGCAAGTCTCATACGTGCCGAGGCAGGTGATGAGCAGACACGCTTCGCTATGCTTGACACGATCCGAGACTTCGGCCTCGAGCAATTGGCCGCATCGGGCGAACTGCCGGTAGCGCGTGCGCGGTATGCAGATATCTTCCTCGCATGGGCGACAGAAATAGACCTGACGCTCACGGGGCCGGATCAGCGTCGCAGCATTCGCTCCCTGACGCAGGAACACGACAATATACGCGCTGCGCTCCGTTGGGCATACGAGGAGCATTTGCCCGCAGTAGGACTGCCGTTGGCGGTCGCACTCTCCCGCTTTTGGGAGATGCAAGGGCATCTCAGCGAGGGTCGTGCATGGTTGGAGACGTTTCTCGCGCTTTCCTGCCCCGGCGGGGCGTCCGTGACAGATCTCGACCGCGCGAAGGCGCTCAACAGCGCGGGTATTTTTGCGTACCGGCTCAGCGACTATCCACACGCCGCCCTACAACTTGAAGAGAGTATCGCGATCTTCCGCACATTGGGTGAGACGCGCCGTGTCGCGGCCGCGCTCAATAACCTCGGCAATGTCGCCAAGGAGCAGGGCGATTACCACCGAGCCGAAATGCTCCATCAGGAAAGCCTGGCTTTGAAGCGCGAAATGGGCGATTCGCGTGGTATCGCGGCGTCATTAAATAATCTCGGTATGATTGCGACCGCGCGGGACGATGATGAAGCGGCCACCCGACTCTACGCAGAGGCAGCGACGCTCCAGCGACAGGGCGACGACCACTGGGTGCTCTCGCACACGCTCAACAACTGGGGGGAAGTGGCGCTCCGGCACGGCGATAACGCGGGCGCGGTCGCACGCTTCACAGAGAGTCTCGCCCTGAAGCGGGATCTCGGTGATTGGTGGGGCAGTGTCCTGACACTAAACAACTTGGGGCACGCCGCCGTGCTACGGGGCGATAACGCGGATGCGGCGACATATTATCGGGAAAGCCTCGCGCTCTGTGAAGCCATGGATGATGCTGTTGGGTTGCCAGACGCACTTATGGGCATGGCGCGGGTCGCTTCACTCTCCGACCGGCCCACACGCGCGGCACGACTCTTCGGTATGGCGGATGGGCTACGCGCTATCCTCGGTGGTGTCATCAGTCCAATCAATGACCCCGATCGTGACCCGCTCGCTGCCGCTGCGCGCATAGCGCTCGGAGCGGACAGGTACGAAGCGTCGTGGCGAGCAGGCCAATCATTGACACGCACACAGGCGATTGCCGAAGCGCAAGATGAAGGATGACGGACGGAGCCTGATCCCGACGTCGCGTCGCCTATCATGAGCCTCAGACACCAATGGACAGACGAATCGTACCAGTGAGATACGACGCAGGAAGCATCGCAGCGGATTCATCCTTGCAGGAACATTTCCTGCCGAGCGGTGTTCTCTGATATAGACGCGGGATGACGCGCGGACTATACTTGAGACATCGAAGCGCTCGCGCGGAAGGAGACCGACGACGATGGTTACAGAAATTCAGGCCCCGACCGAGACCGATGAGGGGAATGCCGTTTTCTTCACCGACACGGCCCGCGAAAAACTTGTCGAACTAATCGGCGAGCAGCGCGCTGTGGGCAAAGAAGCCCACCTGCGGATCATGGTGCAGGGCGGCGGCTGCGCCGGTTTCTCGTACGGCATGTTCTTCGACAACCAGGAGCGCCCCGGCGACAACGTCAGCGAGGTGGACGGCGTCAAGGTGCTGATGGACGACGAGACAATGGAAATGGTCGCGGGTTCACAGGTTGATTACATGGATTCGCTGCTTGGCCGCGGCTTCACAGTCAAGAACCCGAATGCTGCCTCGACCTGTGGCTGCGGTCACTCGTTCCGCGTCGCGGGCAAAAAAGGCCAAGCCGAGGCGTGTCACTAGACGGAGTAACGAGTAGTGAGTAGTGAGTAACGAGGGGTTCGGCCCTTCTCACAACTCGTTACTCGTTACTCGTTACTTTCAGCGGCCCCGGAGGCGGGGGTCGAGGGCATCGCGCAAGGCATCGCCAACGAAGTTGAGCGACATGACGACGCTGATGATGGCGAGGGCTGGGAAGGTGCCGAGCCACCAATCGTAAAACTTCGGCACGGATGCATTGATCATCGCGCCCCATTCCGGGTTCGGCGGCACCGCACCGAGGCCGATGAATGACAGCCCGGCCATCAGAATAATTGCCGCGCCAATGTCCAATGTTACCTTGACGATAATCGGCGCATCCGTGCCCGGCAGGATGTGGCGCAGCAGGATACGCCAACGGGTCGCGCCGATAGACTCGGCCGCTGTCACATACTCATTCTGTTTCAACGACAGCACCGCACCGCGCATCACACGCGCATACTCCGGCCACAGGACGAGGATAATCGCGACGAGCGCATTCGCGACACTTGGCCCGCCTCGCACTGCGGTAATTGCCATCGCAAGGATGATCGAGGGGAAGGCAAGCACAACGTCCGCCGCGCGCATAATCAGGTTATCGAGCCAGCCGCCGACGTAGCCCGCGAATGCACCGAGAATAATCCCGATGGTCGCCGTGGCGAAAATCGTCAGGATGCCCGCCGGGACGGAAATCCGCGCGCCATACAGGACGCGGCTGAAAATGTCGCGCCCCAGATCGTCCGTGCCAAATAGATGGGTGCGGTTCGGCCCCTGCAATCGGTGGCTGATGTCCTGCTTGTTCGGCTCATACGGCGCGATCAGCGGCGCGGCGATCGCGATCAGGAGCCAGGACGCGAGCACGATGAGGCCGGCCATCGCCAGCGGATTCCGCCGCAGCGACAGCAACGCTTTCACGAACGGCGATCGCTCCCGCCGCACTGTTTGTGTCCCGAACGCCGCATTCTCCGCCGCGCTTATCGTCGCCATCGCACATTTCCATTCGCGCGATACATGAACCACGACGACACGAAGAGCACCAAGAAAGAGAGAAGAATGAGAAAGTAGATGTTTCCGTCTTTTCGTTCTTTTTTCTTTTCGCGCCTCTTCGTGCTCTTCGTGTCGTCGTGGTTCAATGCGTTTGCCTTCTCATCAGTGTACACGGATGCGGGGATCGAGGAAGCCGTAGAGGATGTCTACGAGGAGATTGAGTGAAATGATGACGACGGCGACGATGAGCGTGACGCCGAGGATGCCGGCGAAGTCGAGTTTGGTTGCCGTCTGCACCGCGTATTGACCGAGGCCCGGCCAGCGAAAGATAGATTCCGTGAAGACCGCGCCCGCCAGCAACCCGCCAAACGTCAGACCAAGCACCGTGACCGTGGGGATCAAGGCATTCCGCAACGCGTGACTGCCGATCACAGCACGTTCCGGCAGTCCCTTCGCACGCGCGGTGCGGACGTAGTCATTGTTCATCACATCGAGCAGGGACGAGCGAATCATCCGAGCGATAATGCCGATGGCGAACGATCCGAGCACGAGGCTCGGAAGGAGCGCATGCTTGAGCGCCATACCGAGCACGTCCCATTGCCCATGCACCAATGCGTCCACGGTGTACAAGCCCGTGAAATGCCTGGGCGGATCAATGCCGTCGTCCAATCGCCCGCCGAATGGGAGGATTTTCAAGCGGTACGCGAATATCGTCTGTGCAAGCAAAGCGAGGTAGTAAATCGGCACGGCAGTCCCGAGGAGGGAGACGCCGCGCGCCGCGTGATCCACCGCGCCGTTATGCCGGATAGCGGCGATGACGCCCAGCGGCCCGCCGATGGCGATGGCGAAGAGCATCGCGAACAAGGCAAGTTCGACAGTCGCGGGGAAAAACTGCTTGAGATCGCGACCGACCGAGTGCCGCGTCGTCAGCGACTGACCGAGGTCGCCATGCAGGAGGTTTTTCAGATATAGGACGTATTGCACCGGCACCGGCTTATCCAGCCCGTACTTCTTGCGTACTTGCGCGATCACTTCCGGCGTGGCGATCTTCTCACTGACAATCGCCGCCGTCGGATCGCCGGGCACCGAGTGCGCGAGCGTGAACGTGGCGATCGTCGTGAGAAAGAGGACGAGTACGGAAAGCAGCACCCGACGGATAAGATACTGGGTCACGCGTCGCTCCGCTCCTTGAGTAGCAAGTAACGAGTAACGAGGCTTTTCGCTCCGTCTCGTTAATTCGTGTTATCCCGTCCTGGCGAGCAGGTAGGGATTGACGAGGTCCACAGGATGGTAGACGTAGCCCGTGATGATCTTCTTGGACACGATCTGCGCGACCGGCTGTTCGAGGACGAGGAAGGGTGCGTCGGTCTGGAGGATCGTCTGAATCTGGCCGTAGATGCTAGCGCGCTTCGCGCTATCCGACTCCGTCAGGCCCTGTGCGAGCAGCTTATCTACGTCCGGGTTGGAATACTTCACGCGCTTCGCGGCCGCGCCACCCGTCTTACCAAACGGCTCGGCATAGGTGTGGACATCCGCATAGTCCGGCGACCAGCTGGAGACGGTGAATTGCAACTTGCCCGCGCGGTAATCGGCGAGGCGCTGCTGCGGTTCGACCGGCGCGAGGTCAACTTTCAGGCCGATCTGCTCGATATCCGCCTTTAGCTTCGGTGCGAGCGTATCGAGTGCCACGCCTTCGATGACATCCCCCGCGCCGTAGGTAAACTTGATCGTCTGCCCTGCGGCATTTGCCTGCTTGATGAGGTCTTTCGCCTTCGCGAGGTCGGTCTTATACATCGGCGTCACCTTGTCTACACCGAGCAAACCGACCGGAATGATCGTCGGTGGCCGCACCGCCGCGCCCTTGAGGAGCCCGCCAATAATACCGTCGTAGTCAATCGCGTAGCCAATTGCCTGCCGCACCTGCTTGTTGGCGAGGAGGCCGCCGGTATCCGATGATGTATTGAGTGCGAGGTAGACGTGATCGAGCGTATTGCCCTTGGTGAGTGTGTACTTGCCCGTCTTGTCCAACAGCGCGACCGCATCCGGGTCGAGGTCGTTGGCGATGTCAATCGCGCCCGCTTCGAGTTGCTGTTGCTCGGTGCCGGAATCCTTCATCTGCTTCATGATGAAGCGGTCGTATTTTGCAGGCTCCCGCCAGTAGTTCGGGTTCTTGTCCATCACCACTTCTTCCTTGATTTTAAAGGATTTGAGGATGAAGGGACCGGTGCCCGCACTGTTCTGATCGAGGAAGTCTTTCGCCTTGTCTTTGTCCTTCGCGTCCGCCGTATCGAGTCCGCCCTTCTCTTTGACGGCCTTGCTGTCGAGGACGACGGTGTTGTTGGTCGCCATGTAGGAAAGGAACGCGACGTTCGGCGCATCGAGCGTGAAGCTGACGGTCATCTTATCCACCGCTGTCGCATTCACCGCATCTTTGGTACTGAAGGGATCAGCGAGGAACGACGGATTATCCGAGATGTAGTGCAGCCGCTTCATCGAAAAGACCCAGTCATCGGCCGTCATGATATTGCCGGTGTGGAACTTCACGTTGTCGCGCAGTTTGAAGGTGTAGGTCTTGCCGTCCGCCGAGACACCGCCGTTCTGTGCTGTCGGCACTTCTTTGGCGAGGACCGGCACGTACTGTGTAAGGTCCGGCGGATTCTGGAAGACGAGCGTCTCGTACGCGCCCGCCATGATCGGGTTGGACGAGATTTCGTAGACGTGGGCCGGATCGAACGTGATGAGGTCATTGATATTGCGGCCAAGGACGATTTGCCCGCCGGTCTTCACAGCGCCGCCGGATGCCGTGGTTGCTGCCGCGCTCACGGTTGGCGCGGCGCTTGTGACCGCGCCGGTGACCGTCGTCGCGGCGGCATTCACGGTCGGGGCCGCACTCGTCGCGGCCCCGGTCACGGTCGTCGCGACCGCATTGACGGTCGGCGCGGCGGAGGTGGCGGCGCCGGTCACGGTCGTAGCGGCGGCCCTGGGTGTATCCGTCGCGGCGCTCCCGCCGCAGGCGGCAAGCAGCGCCGGTACGATCAGCGCGAGAAGCGCCATCGCGGCACAGCGTCGAAGACGGTCGGTATGTTTCATCGTTCCCCACTCCCTTTCCTCGAACATAACAGGACCAAACGTCCCAATCGCTACCGCACAGTTCTCCTGTGATCCCGGATTGTCTTACTGTCTGTCTTCCCGTCACGATACCAGCAAATTTCGTCTCGTCAAGGAGCGCAGCCGTTTTTCGGGCAATCTGCCACGTCGCACGCGTGTATCCTAGTGCAAGCGCAGATGAGGTGGTAGGGATGTGGTATGCTCTCGTCTATGCCAGCACCCATCTTCGTCCGTCCCCTGACGGATACCGACCACGATGCACTGACGGCTGGGTTGCACTCCCCCGCTGCCTTCACGCTGCGTCGCTGCCAAATCTTGCTTGCTTCCGCGCGGCAGGAGCGCGTCACGCGGATCGCCCAGACCCTCGGTTGTGATGACCAGACCGTCCGTAACGCGATTCATGCCTTCAACCAGTCGGGAGTGGAGACCCTGACAGAAGGCTCCTCCCGTCCGCATCGGATCACCGCCGCCTTCGACGCCGCTGCCGCCGAACGGTTGCGCGCCCTCGTCCACCAATCGCCACGCCTGTTCGACCAACCGACCAGCGTCTGGACGCTTGATCTGCTCGCTGATGTCTGCGTCCGCGAAGGGATCACTAAGCAGCGGGTGACGGGGGAGACGATTCGGGTGACCCTCAAACGGCTGGGCGTGCGCTGGCAACGCGCCAAAGGCTGGATCACCTCTCCCGACCCGGCATATCGCCGCAAAAAGGGGGGCGTGATCGGCTGATCCGGCTGGTGATGGCGCATCCCGACTGGGCGCTCGGCTTTCTGGACGAAGTCTGGTGGAGCCGGTGCGCGCGGCCCACGCTCGCCAGTTGGGCGGCGGAGGACGCGCCGCTGCGGTTGATCGAACAGATGGTCGGACGCCGCGATCCCGATCCGAAAGCCCTCGCCTGTTACGGACTGCTGGTGCGGCAGTGGGACGATGCGGGGGAGCGCGATGAGCGGATGCTGCTGCGCTTCGTGGACGGGCGACCGGTGAGCGCGGTGACGACGCAGTTCCTTGCGTGGTGCTGCGAACGACTGGCAGCACAAGGGAAAACGGCGTTGTTGCTCGTGTGGGATAATGCGAGTTGGCATATCAGCAAGGCGGTGCGGACGTGGATCAGGGCGCACAACCGGGTAGTCAAGGGAGAGGGAAACGGGGTACGGATCGTCGTTTGCCACTTGCCGACGAAGAGTCCGTGGCTCAACCCGATCGAGCCGAAATGGATGCACGGCAAGCGGAAGATCATCGAGCCCGCCCGCCTGCTGACGGCGGAGGAGATCGCTGAGCGGGTATGCGCGTGCTTCGGCTGTCTTCACGAACCGCACCTTCATTCCGAAGAGGCCTCCTGATTATGCACTAGCGAATCACACAGGAGGTGCGGAGCCACGTCAAGGGAAACTGCGCTAATTCGTCGGGAACGGTAGCGCGATGGCATCGTGATGGACGTATCCTTCGCGGAAACGGGTGAGTTTAATCTCGTCTTCGGGCAGGTCGCGCACTGCGCCATCAGCGATCAGTTCGGCCATCTTCATGCCGAGCGCCGGTCCCCACATCATCCCGTGCCCACCGGCGGCAAGGACATAAAACCCCGCGATTGGCTGGTCAACGATCGGCAAGTGATCCGGCGTGTAATCAATCGAACCAGCCCACGACCGGGAAACGCGCTGCCCGGCGAGTGCCGGAAAAACCGACTCCCATGCCGGGCGCATCTGCGCGAAGTAGTCCCAGTCAAAATCGAGTTGATAGCGATCGGACGTGTCCGCCTGCTCGTCGGGGTTGCTCAGGCCGAGCAACGCGCCCTGCTCCTCCGGCCGCACGTAAATGCCCTTGGTCAGCGCGAAAAACATTGGGAAGGACGGAACATCCGGGAACGTGACAACGAGGTGCCGCGCCGCCGACACCGGCACTTCGACGCCAACCATCGCACCGATCTTCCGCGCGCCGCGTGGCCCGCCGGCATCGAGCACGCGGTCGGACTCGAACGTACCGCGCGTCGTCCGCACGGCGAATGTGCTACCGTGCTGCGCGATCCCTTCGACGGTGCATTGCTCGAACACATCAATCGTCGGCTGTCGCGCCGCCGCGAAGGTGATATTACGCGCGACAATCGGCGGGTGGACGTAGCCGTCGTTCGCGGTATAGGTCGCGCCAAGCAGATTTTCCCAATCGAGGCCGGGAAAGCGCGTTCGCCCCTCGACGGCGTCCACCCACTCATTTTCCATGCCGCAGGCGCGCCGCAGATCCACGAGTTTGAGGAACGCTGCTTTCTCTGCTTCCGTTTCCGCGAGTACGTAATAGCCCGTCTCGGTGAAGCCGCTGTCGAGCTCGAGTTCCGCACCGAGGGCGAGATACCGCTCGCGCGACCAGATGCCGAGTTTGATCGCCGTTTCCGAACCGCCCTGCTGCCGCACGACGCCCGCCGACCGCGTCGTCGCGCCCGACCCCGCCCAGCTCCGCTCGCAGACGGCGATCCGGCCAAAGCCGCGCCCCGCCAACTGATAGGCCGTCCACAGCCCAAGATTCCCCGCGCCAATGATGATGAGGTCGTATGCTGCCATCGAACCTAACCCCCCGGCCCCCTTCCCGCGAGGAAGGGGGTGTCTGAGAGCCTGTATGCAAAGCCAGATAGGAGGGTAGAATAGGGACAGTATCGCACACGCCATGCGTCAGGAGTGTCCAAGTGCTCGACAAATCATATTC
>JBBSFO010000031.1:0-16572 GCA_038238655.1 Thermomicrobiales bacterium
GATGAGCGCGGTGGATCCAAGCCGGATCATCGGAGAATCGAAGGCGCTCCAACGCCAGTCCGACAATAGCCGCTTCGCCACCCGCCTCCGCTGCGCAAACGGTCACCAGTGGTGGATGCTGACGGAAGATGTGCGCGCGGCGGGATAAACCTCACCCCGGTCCCCTCTCATTGCCCTTGCGACCCACCCTGAATCCGGCTACGATGCGCGCAGCACGGACAATCGAATGAGCCGCTTCGCGGGAGGGAAAAGCGATGGCAGAGCACGAGGATAACGCCACACCGAGGGTCGAAGATCATGACGGCATTTCCTGCATTCGCAGCAGCGAGAACGTCCGCAATTGGAACAACATCAACTACGCCCTTGGCCTGTCTGGCAAGAACACGAACGCAAAGAACCTCTCGATGAATGTCGCGACTGTGCCGCCCGGCGGCGTCGCCTACGCCCACATCCACGACGGCTTCGAGGTGATGCTCTACATCCTGCACGGCAATGTCCGCCACGAGTACGGCGAGGGATGCAAGAAGGTCGTCGAGAACAAGGCGGGCGACTTCATTTTCATCGAACCAGGCATCCCGCACGAAGTCTTCAACATGAGCGATAGTGAGCCGATTGTCGCGGTCGTCGCCCGCTCCGCCGCCGACGAATGGGACAAGATCATCCCTTACGACCGGAAGAGCGACACGGCAGGCTGAGATGCAGGGCAACAGATTACACCACAGAGGCACGGAAAGATACGGAAAGGAATAATTCCCCCTCGTTCGTATTCCTCTGTGCCTCTGTGGTTTCGTCGTTTGAGATGGAGATGCCGATGTTCCAGGATTTGCGGGTGATTGATTGGCACGTTCACTTCCCGATCTTTCCAGCAACGATGCGGCGTCAGCCGGAGATGCGGCGGCAAATCCCGTCGGTCGGGATAGCGAAGCGACGCGCGGCGGTCGAGGCGGAACGGACGCAGTGGCGATATGCGTGGGACTTCCCCGAGCCGGAGCAGATGAAACGAACGTGGGAAGAATACGCCGACCTGTGGAGCGATGAGGCAATCACGCACGGCCTCGACAAGATCGTCTTCGTTACCGGACCGGACAACGACACGCTCGCCGCGATTTGCCAGCGCCACCCGGACCACTTTCTTGGCCTCGCACATCACGACCCCTGCCAACCCGGCGCGGCGGAAGAGTTCGAGCGCGCGATCACCGAACTCGGCATGCGCGGATACAAGATGCTCGCACCGACGCTCGATTGGCGGATTGACGACGAGCGGTACTACCCGATCTGGGAAGTGGCCGCCCGGCACGAGGTGCCGATCCTTTTCCACTTCGGTATGCAGGGCGGCGCGGGCGGCATCGCGTGGAACGAGAAGATCAGCCCCGTCCACCTCGAACAGCCCGCGAAGGACTTTCCCGATGTCAACTTCGTCGTGCCGCACTTCGGCATTCAATACGTGACCGACTTGTTGTTCCTTTGCTGGGCATGCCCGAATGTCCACGTGGACACATCCGGCTCGAACCAGTGGGTGCGCTGGATGGCCTATCCGCTGACACTGGCCGATCTTTTCCACAAATTCTACGAGACCATCGGGCCGGAGCGCATTCTGTTTGGTAGCGATAGTTCGTGGTTCCCGCGCGGGTTCGCGCTACGCTACCTGCAAGAACAGATGCAGATATGCCGCCTCGCAGGCTTTCCGCACGATCATTTGCAACTGATCTTCGGCGGGAATGCGGCGCGCCTGCTCGGCATTCCACTCGGTACACAGGCGGCGCTACAGGAACCTCTCCCCCAACCCCTTCCCTAAAAGGGAGGGGAGCAATATCACAATCGCCTGATGGCGATTGCATTTCCCCTTCCCTTTAGGGAGGGGGCAGGGGTAGGAAGGTACACGAGAAGAGTGGGGCCACGATGGTCCCGGTAAACAGGGAGGAAGAGGAGATGGAGAGTCAGCAAACAGTGACGCGACGGCGGTTTCTCCGTATCGTGGCAGGGACAGCTGCGGGCGGCGTCCTGACGGCGGTGCTCGCGGCGTGTGGCGGTTCCGACAAGGCGACCGCGACGACCGCCAAGCCCGCCGCCACACAAGGCCCGACGGTCGCGCCATTCGCGACCGCCGCCCCCGCCGCCGCGACGACCGCACCGGCGAGCGGCAGTGCGGCTGCACCGGCGACAAGTGCGACAAGCGTGACGGGGAGCGCGGCGGCGCCATCCACCGGCGCGACGGCATATGAGCCGAAGAACGCCGTGACGATCGAGTACTGGCAGTACCAGTTCGATTCGAAGGTGGACCTCGTCAACCAGTTGATCCCCGAGTTCCAGAAGCAGTACCCGAAGATCACCGTCAAGCACGTCAACTTCCCGTATGACGACTTCCGCACCAAGGTCGCGGCGGCGGTGCAGGCGGGCCAGGGGCCGGATTCGCTCAATGTGTATTACGGCTGGCTGCCCGCCTACGTGCAGTCCAAATTCCTCCAGCCCTTGCCGGACGAACTGTTTAGCGTGGACAAGGTCGAGAAGAACTTCTACGGCATGGTACAGGCGGCGAAGTTCAACGGCGCGTACTACGCTGTGCCGACTGCGGTGCGCGTCCTCGCCCTTTTCTGGAACAAGGACATGCTGAAGGAAGCCGGCTTCACCGACGCGCCGAAGAACTGGGATGAACTCGTCAAGGTAGCGCAGGCGACGACCAAGCGCGACGCGAGCGGCAAACTGTTGCAGGAAGGAATCACCTGGGGGCCGGACGGGCAAGGGCACGCCTGGTGGCGCGAGTGCCTGAACCGCCAGAATGGCCTTGTGCCGATGAGCGAGGATCGCAAGAAACTCAACTGGAGCGATCCGCTCGGCGTCGAGGCATTTACGTGGTACACCGATCAGGTAACGAAACTGAAGGTGGCGGAGAAGGCTTTTTACACGGACGATCCGACCGCTTTCAAGACGGGCCACGCCGCCCTGACGGTAGACGGCAACTTCCGCATCAGCACGCTGAAGAAGGACGCGCCGACCCTCAACTACGGCATCGCGCCGTTGCCGGAAAACAAGAAAAAGGCGACCTTCGCGTCGTTCTGGTGCAACAGCCTGACGCGAAAAGCCGGCGACCCGAAAAGCGACCGTTTCATCGCCGCCGCGCTCTTCAATAACTATCTCGCCTCCCCCGCCGTCCAGAAGCAGTGGACCCCGGCAGTCGGCGAACTGCCCGCGACGCCATCTGTCGGGCAGGAATTCCTGAGCGACCCGCTCTACAAAGGCTTCGTCTCGCAACTCGGCGATGCGTACGCCACTTTCTACGTCTCCGAGGCGGATGACCGGCAGGCAGTCATTGATGCCACCGATCAGGTAATCCTCAAAGGCATGTCGCCCGCCGACGCCGTCAAAGAGGCGCAGGGCAAAGTCCAGGCGATGATGGATAAGTATTGGGCGGATCAGAAGTAGTAGTCAGTAGTCAGTAGTCAGCGGGACCCATTCCTTTCTGACTACTGACGACTGACTACTTCTCGACACGGAGTGCGACATGACGCTTGCCAAACGGCGATGGCTGTGGGCATACGCTTTTTTGCTCATCCCGCTGATCTTCTTCCTGACGATTCGGATCTGGCCGGCGGTGCAGGCATTTAAGCTAAGTCTCTACGACTACGATCCACTCGACACGGAGCACAAATTTCGGGGCCTCGGCAACTACCAGGATTTGCTGCGGGACAAGATATTCCGGCGCGCCCTGCTCAACACGTTCCTGTATGTTCTCTACGGCGTACCGACAGGGCTGCTCATCAGCCTCGCCGTCGCGCTCGGATTGAAGCGGGTCAACCGATTCCAGGGCTTCCTTCGGTTCCTCTATTTCCTGCCGTACGTCACGGCGCTGGTCGCGGTCTCGTGGGTCTGGCGATGGCTGTACCAGTCGAATGGCCTGCTCAACAACGTGTTGCACACCCTCGGCCTTGGCAAGGCGGGTTTTCTCGGCAGCACGGGGCAGGCATTGATTTCCGTGACCGTTGTGACCGTCTGGTACGGCCTCGGCTTCCAGGTCATCATCTTCCTCGCCGGGTTGGAGGGCATCCCCGATGTCTTCTATGAGGCGGCGGAACTCGATGGCGCGGGGGCATGGCAACGTTTCCGCTTCGTGACGCTGCCGCTCTTGAACCCTACTATCGTCTTCCTCGCCGTGATCGGCGTCATCCAATCATTGCAAATCTTCACCCAAATCCGCAGCCTGACGACGAACGGCGGCCCGCTCAATAGTACGACGAGCCTCGTGCTCTACGTCTACCAACTCTCTTTCCAGACTCTCCCGGCGCGGATGGGCTACGGCGCGGCAATCACCGTCGTCTTGTTCGCCATGATTCTGGCCATCACGATTGTCCAGTTAACCGTACTGACGAGGCGCTATGAATACTAGAGCAGAGACCATCGCGCCCCGGACACGGGCACATGCCGGCACCGAAACCGTGACAGATATACGACGGCGCAATTGGTTCGGCGGGCCATGGTGGCTGTCTGTGCTGCTCCTACTCGGCGGACTGTGCATGATCGTGCCCTTTCTCTGGATGCTCTCCACCTCATTCAAGCCGAACCCGGAGATCTACACGACGAACCTGATTCCACAGCACCCGACGCTGGCGAGCTACACGAATGTGTTGGAAAAGACGCACTTCCCGCGCTGGTTCCTCAACAGCCTTATCATCGCACTCGTCACGACGCTCTCCGTCGCCTTTTTCGACTCGCTCGCCGGGTTTGTGCTGGCGAAGTACAATTTCCCCGGCAAACGCGCTATCTTCATCATGATCCTCTCGACGCTGATGGTGCCGACGGAGATGCTCGTCCTGCCGTGGTATCTGATGAGCGTCAACAACCACTGGGTGCGCGGCGACGTGACGGGGATCGGCGACTACGCGGCGGGCTACTGGTCCATCATGTTCCCTGGCCTGATGAGCGGCTTCGGCGTCTTTTTGATGCGCCAGTTCTTCGAAAGCATCCCCGACGACCTGTTCGACGCAGCGCGCATTGACGGCGTGAGCGAGTTCGGCCTGTACTGGCGCATTGGCCTACCAAGCGTCCGACCCGCCATCGCCGCGCTCTGCATCTTCACCTTCCTCGGCAACTGGAATGCCTTTCTCTGGCCGCTGATCATCACGAATGCCGACAAACTGCGCACCGTCCCCGTCGGCATCTCGTTCTTCAGTAGTGATGTCGGCTCCGCGTACGACCTCATCATGGCCTCCGCTTCCCTCGCGACGCTGCCCGTCGTGATCGTTTTCGCCATCTTCCAGCGGCAGATCATCCGTGGTATCGCGCTGACGGGACTAAAATCGTAAGAGGAACCTTACCCCCGGCCCCCTCTCCATCGCCGAACAAACCTGATACTTTCCCCATCTCGGGGCGATGGAGAGGGGCCGAGGGCGAGGGTCAACAAGGAATCCACCATGACTGAATCACCCACCGGCTTTCCCCATCCCGCCTACCGCGCGATCGTGCTCGATCCGGCACTTGAGAATGCGCGGGAACGGCTCTTCGGGCCGATGCTGGCGGCGAACACGGCACACGTCATCATGCTCGCGGAACAGAGCATCCTGCCGAAAGAGCAGGCCACCGCACTGCTTCAAGCGATCCGACACGTGGAGGCGGCGGGCGTCAGGCAGGTCATTGACGCTGCGCCACCAACAGCGGAAGACCTTTTTTTCATGGTCGAGGGCCAACTGATCGCGCAGGCGGGGGCGGATGTCGGCGGCAACCTGCAACTGGCGCGCTCCCGCAACGACCTCGGCGCGGCGCTCTGGAGACTCATCGCGCGAGAACTGATCCTCGATGTGATGGCAAAGATGCTGACCTTTCGCCAATCGCTCCTCGCGCTCGCCGAGCGGCACGTCGAGACGATCATGCCCGGCTACACACACACGCAGCCCGCGCAACCGACGACGCTCGCGCACCACCTCGCGGGCGTCTGGGGTCCGTTGGAGCGGGACACAGCGCGCTTGCAGGCGGCATATACCCGCGTCAATCAGTCGCCCCTCGGCGCAGCGGCCTTCACGACAACCGCCTTCCCGATTGATCGCGCCCGGATCGCCGCGTTACTTGGCTTCGACGGCGTGATCGAGAATGGCTACGATGCGGTCGGCGCGTCCGACGCGATGCTCGAAGCGGTCGGCGCGCTCGTTATCTGCGCCTCATCGCTGTCCCGCTTCCTCTACGATCTGCTTGTCTGGGCGCGGCTCGAGGTCGGCTTCATCCGCGTGGACGACGCGTTCGTGCAGATCAGCAGCATCATGCCGCAGAAGCGCAATCCGGTCGTGCTGGAGCACCTGCGCGCCCACCTCGCCTACATTTATGGTGACGCCGCGACCGTTCAGACGATGACGCACAATGCCGCCTTCGCGGACACAAACGATGTCGAGGACGACATTCAGATCCCGCTCTACCGCGCCTTCGGGCATGCCGAAAACATCCTGACGCTTTTCACGGCGGTGCTCGACACGTTACATGTGAACACGGAGCGGATGGCCGCACTCGCGGGCCGGGGATTCACGACCGCGACGGAACTCGCGGACACCCTCGCGCGGGAATTCCATCTTCCCTTCCGCACTGCGCATGGCATTACCGCGCGGGTAGTGCAGACCGCGCTCGCGGTCGGCAAGGAAGCGGACACCATCACGGTAGCGGATGTGCACGACGCGGCGGTAGCAGTTACCGGACAGCAGGTACCGATCACGGATGACATGGTGCGGCGCGCCCTCGATCCGGCAGCCGTCGTCGCGGCCCGCGCACTCCCCGGTGGCCCCGCCCCCAACCGCATGCGTACGACCATCGTCGAGTCCCAAACCCGCCTCGACAACGATCATGCCCGACTCACCAGCATGCGCCAGCTCCTTCATGAGGCAACTGTGGCACGCCAACAAGCAGCGGAAATGATCGCCTCGATGTAAAAGAGGGCATCCATCGGGGAAGGGCGCACAGCCATTCGCCCGATGTCCTTAGATCTCAGTCCTCATCACTCAGTCCTATGCTGTCAGCGCGGCGAGCAATTGCCCGATGCCGTCTCCTTTGACCAGAAAGGCATCCGCGCCAGAGCGGAGGGCTGCGGCACGGTATTCACGGTACATCGTCAAGAGAATGATCCGAATGTCCGGGCTATGCTGCTTGATCTGACGGGTCGCCTCCAACCCATCCATCTTCGGCATCTGTACGTCCATCACCACGAGATCGGGGTGGAGTGTGTCCGCGAGGTTTACCGCTTCTTCACCATTAATTGCTTCGCCAACGACCGTGATATTCGGTCGCAGTTCGAAAAGTTCCCGGAGTCCTTCGCGGCTGGCGCGGTCATCATCAACAATTAAAATATTCATCGCCAAAAACTCGCACGAACAACGGGTTTCATTCGCCGCGTTCCAGACGTTCCCATTGCTCAACATCTTCCAATATCTCCTTCACACGGCCGGTGCCCGCCGCTGCACTCAACGATACCCCTATGCAATCCCCTTGCCACCTATCACAGGGACAGTTTCGGCGCGGCGGAATCGCCGCTTTCCCTGTCCTTTGGTACAGGTCGGTTCCGCTGATATAATCAGAACGGAAATCGGTAGGGAGGGTAGGGAAACGTGGATCATCAACCGACAAGTGTGACACAACCCGTGCGTGCCACTCGGGCGATGCTGCTCGGCGGGCAGAATGCGCTGGTAGAAAGTTTCTCAGCAATCGCTGAAGCCCTCACCGGCGGTGGCGATCTGGAGACTGTCCTGCAATGCATCGCTGAGGAGTCGCTGCACCTGCTGCACGCGACATCGGCGCGCGTCCGTATGCCCGACGCGACCGGGACGCAACTCCTACTCGCCGCGCTCGCGGACGATGAGGAAGCAGCTCTACGCCTGCCGCCACCGGACTCGATCAGTTACCTCCATACGGACTCCATCGCTGGGAAGGCCTTTCGGACGAACCAGATCCATGTGGCGCGCGGCGCTCCCCGCCGGGGTGTCCCGGAAGAGCAGTACGTCCTCCATTGCACCGTGCCGCTGACGACACGAAACCGGACGCTCGGTGTCCTGACGATCTGGCGCGCCACTGAGGAACTATTCACCGAGGATGAGGTCGCCATTGTGCGCATTTTCGGGAACGCGGCGGCGCTTGCCATCGAGCAGGTGCGGCTCCTGACCGAGGAGCGGGATCGCACACGACGCATGGAAACGCTGACCGAGGTGGCGCGGATCATCAGCGCCGCGACCGAACGCGACGCGCTCTACGAGGCAGTGTACGCGCAGTGCGTCCGGCTCTTCGGCGTGGAGCATTTCTACATTGCCCGCACGACACCGAATGGCCAGGTGGTCCCGGTCCTCTGGTATTCCTACGCACGGCGATTGCACGATCAGGAAAGCGCGCCGCTCCTGCCGAGCCTCGGCCAATGCGTTGTCGAGGAGAACACGCCGATCAACACGGCGGACGCGGGCGCGGAATACCAGCGACGCGGCCTGCCCATTCCACCCGGCGACCAGAGAGATGATCTTGTCCCTACCTATCACCTTCCGTGGATGGGCGTGCCGATCCGGGAAGGAGAGCGGGCATCCGGCGTGATCGCCACGAATGGTCGCCCGACGCCGTACACCGACGAGGAATGCACGGTGCTTCTCGCCATCGCCGGTCAGCTCGGCGTGGCGATACGGAACATTGACTTGCTCGAAGCGCAGCGCGCGCGCGCCGAGCGGATGGAGACGCTGACCGAGGTTTCCCGGGCGATCAGCGCCTCAACGGACCTTTCCACACTCTACGAAGCCGTGCGCCAGGAATGTGGCCGGTTGTTCAGTGTCGAAAGTTTCTACATCGCCCATGTGCGCGAGACGACGGGTGAAGTGGTGCCAGATCTTTGGTACAGCCGGGGCGAACGGCTCCATGCGATGGAGGGCGAACCGCTCGAAGGCGGATTGAGCCCGGTCGTTGCTGCGACGCGCCAACCGCTCGTCACCGACGATTACATCGCCGAATGCCAGCGACGCGGCATGACGATCTATTACCCGACCGACCCCAACGATGTCGGCGACGCATGGATGGGCGTTCCGCTCCTGGCAGGGCAGACACTGCTTGGTGTGATGGTCATCAATGGCAAACGCGCGCCGTACAGCGCCGATGAGCGGGAAGCATTCATTGCGATCGCCAATCAAGTCACCGTCGCACTGACGAACGCGCGGCTCTTGCAAGAAAAGGAGGCCCGCGCGACGCGGATGGCGGCGCTCGCCGACGTTTCCCGCGCGATCAGCGCGGTGACGGATCCGGACGAACTCTACGATGTCGTGTATCACGAGTGCAGCCGCCTCTTGCCGATGACGAACTCGCGGATCTGCCGCATTCTCCCGGACACCGGCGAGGTAATCGCGGAGTGTTATTTCCGCGATGGCGTGCGCGTGCGCGCGTTGGAGGGGCGCGTGCTGCGCGGCGGCCTCAGCCCAGTGATCCGCGACACCGGCCAGCCTATGATGACCAACGACTATGCGGCGGAATTGGTGCGTCGCGGCATGGCGCTCGTGGATACCCCGCTCCCACCCGCGAACTCCTCGTGGCTCGGCGTGCCGGTCATCCAGGGCGACGAAGTGTACGGCATCATCTCGCTGAACACGACCACGCGGCGGCTGACTACCGAGGACCGCGACACACTGTTCGCCATCGCCAACCAGGTCGGTGTGGCAATGGCGAATGCCCGCCTGATCGCCCGTGAGCGGACACGCGCCACCCGCATGGCGACGCTCACGGAGATTGCCCGCTCGATCAGCGCGACGACCGACCGCGAAACGCTCTACAACGCGGTCTACGAGCAATGCGCCCGTTTGTTTAGCGTCGAGCATCTACGCATCGCGCGCACACACAATGCACCGGAAACACTGATCCCGGAATTCTGGTACGTCAATGGCATCCGCCACCACGGGCTGGAAGGCAAGCCGATGCCGTTCGGGCTGAGTTACGTCGTCAGCGAGACACGGCGACCGTTCAGTACGGACGATTATCAGGCGGAATGCGCGGCGCGGGGCATTCCCGCGTCCGATCCGAGCCATGCCCATACCCCGCCCGGCGCGAAGGCATGGCTCGGTGCGCCACTGCTTGCGGGCGATGCCCTGCTCGGCGTGATCGCTATATACGGCAAATTAGGTGCCTATACACCCGATGAAGAGGAAGCGTTCGTTGCCATCGTCAACCAGGTAAGCGTCGCGTTGCAGAATGTCGAATTAATCGAGCAGGAGCGCTCCCGCGTGGAGCGCTTCGCGATCCTCAACGATATGTCCCGCGCGATGAGCGCCGTGCTGGATATGGACGAACTGCTGCGCGTCATCCAGCGCGAAACGCCACGTCTTTTCCCGTCGCAATCGCTGCTCGCCGCCTATTGGGACGACGACCGAACACGGTTCCACGAGCAGAGCCGGAATGAAGGGGTCAAGACCCTCCCATTCATGGATGTGATGGAGCAACGCTCGCTGACCCGAACCGTCGTTGAGACCGGCGAACCGCTGGTGATCCGCGAGTACGAGGACGAGATGCAACGCCGGGGGCGACCGTTGCGCGTTCTACCGTACGTTACCTTCCCGACAGGGTGGGTGGGGATACCGCTACGCACCAAGGAGCGAACGATCGGCATCATCGCCGCCTTCGTAAAGCGGGAAGATCTGACCGATGCGAGTGTCCGAATCCTCGAATTGATCGCCCGACAAGCGGCGATTGCAATGGAAAATGCCCGCTTGCTGGAGCGCGAGCGGCTGCGCGCCGAGCGGCTGGCGATCCTCAATGACATTTCGCGCACGATCAGTGCCGTACTCGACCTCGAACCCCTCCTCGGCACGATTGCTCGCGAGTGCATGCGCCTCGTGGACTTGCAGTTCCCCCTGATTGGCTACCGCGCCTCGGCCAGAGGCTGGATAACTGCCACGGGCGCAACGGCGACCATTGGCCATCATAATGGGGAAGCGGGTATCGGCCCGCTCGCCGCCATTGTTCTGGAAAGCCGGACACCGCTCTTTGTCGCGGATTACGAGACGGCGTGCCGCGAGCGCGGCCTCACACCCTCCGCGCGACCAGGCATGGAACGGTCGCTGGGGTGGATCGGGGTCCCGATGATTGTGGGCACGCACGTCGTCGGCGTGCTGGCCGGATTTATCCACGCGGAGCACGCGACAGCCGAGAACACGCAACTGCTCTCGATCATGGCGAACCAGGCGTCCATTGCGATCGAGAACGCGCGCCTGTATCACGACGCGCAGGAACTCGGCGTCGTCGAGGAGCGCAACCGTCTCGCCCGCGAAATCCACGACACGATTGCGCAAGGTCTGACGGCGACGACGTATCAACTCGAGCTGGCGGATACCTTCCTCGCGATGGAACCGCCGAAACTCGACCGCGCGCGGGAGAAGTTGCACCGCTCGCTCGAACTGACACGCGCAAATTTGGACGAAGCGCGCCGTTCGGTGATGGACCTGCGCGCCGCGCATCTGCAGAACGCGACGCTGATCGAGGCATTCGAGCGGTTGGCGGAGACCTTTACGAACGATTCCGGCGTCACAGTGACGGTCGCCGCCGCCGAGGACTTTCCCACGCTGCCATCTCCTGTCAGCGCTGGCTTGTATCGGATTGGGCAGGAGGCGCTGGCGAATATTACCAAGCACGCGCAGGCAACGCTCGTTGCATTCCGGCTCGATATCGAAGCCGATGCCGTCGCCCTCACTATCCACGACAATGGCATCGGCTTCGATCCGGAGATCGTCGCGACGCAGCGGACGGCGCGTGGCACAGCGGGCGGATTCGGCCTGATCGGCATCCGCGAGCGGGCGCAACTGATGGGTGGCACGAGCGATATCTGGAGCGATGTGGGCGCGGGCACGCAGATTGTGGTGCGCGTGCCGATCCAATTGTACACTGACGCGCAGAGCACTGCGCGCAACACGATGGGAGTGACGAAGCAATGACGGCGACGCCGATCAAGGTACTGGTGTGCGACGACCATCCAATTGTGCGCGAGGGGATCGTCGCGATTCTGGAAACGCAGCCGGATATCGAGGTTGTCGGAGAAGTCGGGGATGGCGCGGACGCGGTCACGCGGGCCGCGCAGGGCGGCGTAGACATCGTGTTGATGGACTTGCAGATGGCCCAGATGGATGGTGCGGAGGCGACCCGCCGGATCCGCGCGCTGGACGACGGGCCGCGCGTCCTTGTCCTCACCGCATTCGACACGGACGAGCGCATCCTCGAGGCGGTGCAGGCCGGGGCGCAGGGGTATCTCTTGAAGGGCGCGAAGCCCGCCGAGATTTTCGATGCGGTGCGCGTTGTTCACGGCGGCGGTTCGCTCTTGCAGCCGACCGTCGCGAATAGCCTCCTGCGCGCCTTGACTGGCGCAAGCAAGGCGGCTGCAGCGGCCGCAGCCGTGCCGCCCGCACTAATGATCGAGCCACTCACCGAACGGGAACGCGAAGTGCTCGTACTGATCGCCAAGGGGTTGCGGAACAAGGAGATCGCCGACGCGCTCTTTATCAGCGAGCGCACCGTCAAGTTCCACGCGAATGCTTTGTATCAGAAACTGGGCGTCACGAGCCGGACCGAGGCCGTTTCCTTCGCCCTCCAACACCATCTCATCTCGCTCGACGAGACGACAACATGAGATTCCCATAGCCCGTCGCCACGGAAGAAGGAGATGCCCGCGATGGCGCAGTTGTTCGTTAATCCCAGTAGCGCGGCCCTCATCCTCATTGATGCCCAGCCCTTCTTCATGGACCTGATGCATGGGCCGCACGAGCCAGTGCTGGTACGGCAGGAGCACCTACTCCTGCTCGCCGATCAGTTCGGCATCCCCTGCATCGCCACATTCGAGCATCCGGTTGCGCGCAATGGCTGGCTACCGGAGCGGTTGGAGCGCGTCTTCCCAACGGACGGGCAACGCTTCGTTAAGCATACCTTCAACCTGTGTCATGAGCCGGTAATCTGCCAGGCGATCCAGGACCTCGGCGTCGAACAACTGATCGTGGCCGGGGCCGAGACGGACGTGTGTGTCCTGCAATCGGCACTGGGGCTGATTGAGAAGGGATATCACGTCTTTGTGGTCGAGGATTGCGTGTTCACCCACGAGCCGAATGATGGCCCCGCACTGCGCCGTATGGAACATGCTGGCGCGATTCCCCTGACGTACAAGATGCTGCACCACGCCACGTCGTATGAGCCTTGACACATATGGGCACTGACGTGGAGACACCGACCGCTTACCCTCCTTGCCATTTCGATCGCCGACCTCGTATCATCCCCGCGCGGGACTCGACATAATATTCGGCGTGCCAGGACGACCATGTATCTCGTCAGCGGCGCGTTATCGTCGCGGGAGTGATCATGCCGGCACGTTTGCGTCCTCGTCTCGAACCCACCGACGACTGGCACCAGTTGGACTTGCTCGTCCAGTTCCCCGAGCAGCGCCTCTACGAGGTGATCCGCCCTGTCGTCCTCTTCGGTCACTCGCCGAATGAACGTGCGCAGGTCACCGGCATGCCGCGCAGTTCCCTCTACCGCCAGGCTGCCGCCTTCCAGGAACACGGCATGGCGAGCCTCTTCGCGCCAGCGAAACCCGCCAAGCATCGCACCCTTCCGCAGGAGATCCGTGACGCCATCCTCGCCCTCAAGGCCGAATACCCGCCGTTCCGGCCGCGCGAGATCACGCGCATCTGCACGATCCAATTCGGGCGCAGCATCAGTCATCACACGGTCGAGCGCGTCCTCACCGAAGGAACATTGCCATCAGTCATCCGCCGCTACCCGCCCTACCAACAGATCGCGGACCCGGCAGCGGCACGGCACGCCATCGTCCAGTTGCATACCGACGGCTGGAATGCCAAGACGATCGCCGCGTATCTGCAGACAAGCCGCCAGACGGTCCATGCGACATTGACGCGCTGGATCGACGAGGGCGTACTTGGGCTCGCCGACAAATCGCATGCGCGCCGCGGGGTGCGCAAGGTCGATCTTCGGGCAATCACTGCGGTTCGCGAACTGCAGGAGAATCCCCGCCTCGGGGAGTGGCGGATGCACGCGGCGTTGCGACAGATCGGCATTCATCTCAGCCCGCGCACCTGCGGGCGGATCATGGCGCACAATCGCCGCCTCTATAGGCTCGCCCGTCCGGCAATACCTGCGAAAGAGCCGAAGGTGATGCCCTTCGCCGCGCAGCATCGCCATCAGTATTGGAGCGTCGATATCCGCTATCTCGACAACGATCAGCTCGGGGAGCAGGCGTATGCGATCACTATCCTCGAGAACTACTCGCGCGCGATCCTCGCCAGTGCCGTCTCGCCGCGCCAGGATCTCACGGCATTTCTCATCGTCTTGTATGCGGCGATCCGGCAGCACGGTGCGCCCGAAGCGCTGGTCAGCGACGGCGGCACTGTCTTTCGCGCCAAACAGGCGCTGGCGATTTACGCGGCGCTCGGCATCCGTAAGGAGCGGATCGAGCGGCGTAAACCGTGGCAGAATTATGTCGAGACGCTCTTCTCAATCCAGCAACGGATGGCGGACTGGGACTTTGCGCGGGCGAGGACGTGGACGGAACTGGCGGACGAACACGCGCGCTGGGTGGGCAACTACAACGAGCAGGTCCATTGGGCGCACCGCCAACGCACCGATGGTCGCGAGAGTCCGAAGGCGGTGCTCGGCTGGGTGAGCGGCAAGGAGTTCACGCCGGAAGAGTTGCACCGGATCTTCTACCGCACGCGCTTTGGCCGCAAGCTCGATCGCCTCGGCTACCTGCGCTTCCGACACTGGCGCCTGTATGGCGAGCACGGGCTGGCGGGCGAGGAGATCGCGGTTTGGTTGTACGAGGAAACCTTGACCGTCGAGTTCGCGGACGAGGCATTGGCACAGTACCGCGTGCGCTATCAACCCGACCGGCGACATTTCACGGCCGTCGAGAAGCCGCGGCTGTTCGCCACGCCGCACCGATCGCCACAGTTAGCGTTATGGACGCTCGGTGAGGGGGAATGGCTGAAGGTGCTGCGGCTTGAGGCGTACGCACCGCAGAAGCGGCAGACACCGGATCCCGCGCAGGAACCCTTGTTCACCTTGCCCGATGTCGGCATGGCCCACTGATCCTCTGCACTAGCCGTGAAGCGCATCGTTTCCTATACTGCACAGAGCCGAAGGGTGGGCACCACCGTCGGCGACTTGAGGATACAGGAGGATGCCATGGTGAGCCCGACAGACGCCGAATCAGCAGGGGATGCCGCCGCCCCGCATTACGGGCCGATCCACGTTGTCCATGCCGATGCGCTTGCCACCGATGCGGCGCAGGTCGCGGGCATGATTCGCTACGAGGCGATCGGGGGCAACACTGTCGGCACCCGCTCCCTGCGGCTCGGTCGCGTCGTTGCGCACGCGGGGCTAATTTCCGCAGTGCACCATCACGGCGACTGCGAGACGGCGGTCTATCTCATGCGCGGGCGTGTCCTGATGCTGTTCGGCCCCGCGCTCGGCGAGCGCATCGAGCTGATGGCTGGCGACTTCATGTTCGTGCCGCCGTGGACGATCCACGCCGAAGCGAATCTCGGCAGCGAGGACGCCGAGTTCATCGTGGCCCAATCGAGTCCGCAGGGGATCGCCGTCAATCTGCCCGACATCCCGACCCCCGACGTGCGGTCCGCGCGCTGAGAGCGCCCACGGTGCGTCGGTGCGACCACTCGTGCGCGTGAGTGGAACCAACCTCTGCCTGAAAATGCTGACTATGCGGCATGGTGTCTCATGGTTAGTGCCCATATGTGTCACGCCTCACATGACGAGGCGTGATGCTGCACTACGAACTGAAACGTTCGGTGGATATCGAGCCATTCCATTTCGTCTGGAATCGACGCGATACTGCTGTTGACGAACCGTTTGTCAGCCCCTACGACCTGCCCGCGTTCGACCACGACGCCACGACGGAATCCTCCATCCGGCCGGTCGCCGCACCGTAGTTCCTTCACCTCATCGGGAGCACCTGTACCAAAGGGCGGGCACGAGTCCCACCCTTTGGTCGCGCGCGTACTGGTCGGACGACTGGTGTTTCGTCATGTCGTGCGCCCTATGATGATGCCAGAGAGGAAGCGGATCCGAAGCGGATAACAGAAACAGCGAAAAGGAGAAGCGGCAATGAACCCTGAAACAATCGTCATGATCGCACGAGTCGAACAAGCAGAGCGTATGGCGCAAGCCGCGAAGTACAACCGAGCGTTCGAGGCGCAGCGCGGCAATCGGGCAGGATTTTTCTCCCGTCGCACGCGGAGCGCGAAGTAACCGACCACGCATTGGGGGAGATACTCCCCCGACCATGCACACGCGTTATCACCGGGCACGACGGAAAGCCAACCGATTATCTGAACCGCATCGCGGGAATTATTGACAACAGCAAACAGCCTTGCACAAAACCGCCCGGCTCACCCTTCATGACACGCCGCCCCGTTTGGGGCGGCGTTGCTGTTGCTGCTGGGTTCCCCCTCCCCCAACCGGCGAACGAGTGCCCGCTCTTCCGGCCCGACCGCCCCGAGGGCAAGGAGCGCGACGCAATACACCACGCCACCGATCATCGCTCCCGCCCACGCACCAAGTCCCGCCTGCCAGCCGACA
>JBBSFO010000032.1:0-16412 GCA_038238655.1 Thermomicrobiales bacterium
GGTTGCACGATCTCGACCTCGTCGCGTATATCCGGTTCGCGTCGGTGTATCGCGACTTTGCCGATCTGGACGAGATGCGGGCAGCGATTGATGGCCTCGTCCACGAGCGCACCGGGCGATCCACCGGCAGCACGCCACGCCGTACGCGTCGGACGCCTGCGGCGGGAGCATAAGCCTGCTGTGTGGATTGCGTCACAGGATGGCCCACAAATGCTGGCAACGACGCTTGGCAAGATTCCGTGCCGTCGTGCCGATAGTGAGCCGCCTGTTTCCTCTGGCATCACAGAATCATTTGCAATATTTACATCATCCGATTCGTGAGGTTATTTTCTCTCGGATGTAGTTTTCGGTATTCCATTGTGAAAGCTCACGCTGTGCTCTTATCGCTCGTTGACACGTTCCAGGATCACGACGGGCAGGATACGAGGAGTGTCTTTTTGATACTCGGCGAAGTTGGGCGCTTGCTTCACGACAGCGGCGAAGATACGGTCACGCTCCGCCGAATCTGCAACGGTCGCATGAGCTTTGAACTGCTCGGTCCCGACTTCAAGCGTTACATCGGGATGGGCAAGTACATTGTAGTACCAGTCGGGATTAGTGGGCGCACCCCCTTTGGCCGCGATGATGGCGTAGTTGTCGCCGTCCTTGAAATAGAGTACCGGGGTGATCCGTGGCCGGTTGCTCTTTGCGCCACGCGTGTGTAGCAGGAGGAAATTTGCGCCTGGGAGATCGCCGACCTTGCCGCCATTCGCGCGAAACTCCTCGATGATCCGCGGATTCACGGCCTCGGCTCGCCGAGCCAACTCTTCGAAATTGCTGCTCATGGATGCTTGTCCTCCGGGTAAAGAGTAGGATGTCGAACGGGCGACGGCGTTTCCTCATCAACAGATTCCCCTGTGCGACACGGTCGCAATACTACGATGTGTCCAGGCGAAGAGCAATCGGCAAATCAGCGAGATTGTCGGGTAGGCAATATCGGTGGGGAACTGTTGTCTCCCGCAGGGAGAGCGGGACACGGAAATCGGGAGCGTGCAGCGGTCTGGTTGTATGGCGAGACGCTGACCGTGGAGTATGCGGATGAGCCGCTGGCGCAATACCGCGTGCGCTACGAACCGGACAAGGCGCATCTGCTCATAGTCGAGGAGCGTCGGCTCTTCGAGGCGCCGTATCAGTCGCCGCAGTCGCCGTTGTGGGAGATGAGCGACGCGGAATGGCTAAAGGTGCTGCGCCGTCCGGACTATGCGCCCCGAACATTAAGCAGGCGGTCGCTCCGACGGCGCCGTCTGCCGGCGCGGCGGCAGAGCCAAGTCAGCTGTGGCAGGAGGCGGACAGCCTGTTGCGGCACGCACCCATCCTCGCCAGCTACGCGCGGGTGGTCGCGCTGCACGCCAAGGGGCGGAGATCGCCGACACCGCTCGCGCGGTGGGCATCAGCCGCACCACCGTCTGTCGCTCCCCACCGAGGAATGGGACAATGGCCCGACGAAAGGCCACTTCAACCGGCTGAAGAGACTGAAGCGGCAGATATACGGGCGGGCGAAGTTCGATCTCCTGCGTCAGCGGCTGCTCTATCCACAATGACTTTCACCGCGAATGAGCAAGAGTCAGACTCATGTGGCTTCGTCTACCCATCCTCGAACGCCGATGCGGGAACCCTCTCACATTTCGCGCCGATGTAGTCAAACCGCATTCCGCCCTACATTGCTGCCCGGGGCAACGCCCGTGCGGCAAAGGTGGAAAAGGTCTCGAGATGCACGTCGGGGTAGCGACCGTTCCGAAGATCGCCGAGCGCGGTCTGACCGGTCAGCATGTAGAGATTGTAGGCCAGCATCACCGCACGGTATGGGTTGGACGTGTCCTGCTTGGCTTCTGCCATCGCGGCACGCAGGTCGGCCTCCGAGCCGAGCGAGCGGCGTGCGAACTGGCGACCCGTTTGCTCCTCGATCACTCGCGTTGCGTCGAGGAACGATACCCGGTCCCCGGCGAAGGCGAACTTCCCGACGCCGACACTGCGGTCGAGCGCGACGCGGGCCACCATGCGAGCGGTGTCCTCGACACTGGTGACCTCGATGGGCTGCGTGCCGTCGCCCCAGAAGGTCACGCCGCCGCCGTCGTAGTCAATCGCGCCCGCCCCCGGGCCGAACATCTCCATGAACGCTCCCTGAAGGACATTTACCTGCTCGAGACCGGCGGCGGCGATCCCCTCGTCGGCGTCGCGGCGCAGGTCGAACATCGCGTGTTCCCCCGGCGTCGCCTTGAAGAGGTCGAGGGCGTAGTCGGACGGCAGGATGCGGCGCACGCCGTTGCGCTTGCCGACCTCGGCGAGGGCCACCTGCCCGTCAACGATCACCTCCGGCCCGCCTTGGATGGCCGATACGATCACGTCGACGCCCTGTGTCGCACGGTCGAGCGAGTCCCGGTCGCTCAGGTCGCCTTCGACGACCTCGGCACCGCGCTCGACGAACGGCGTCAGCACGTGATTTTTGTCGCCCCAGGGTCCACGAAGCAGCAAGCGGACCCGCGCTTCGGATTGATCGAGCAGGTGACGGGCGATACGGCTACCGAACATACCGGTCGCACCAACCAAAAGAACTGTCTGTTCCATGAGGGTTTCCCTTCCACGGTTTCTTACGTTTCGCTGCCGGATCTATCCCGTGTTGCTGATTCTCTCGGGTGCGATAGTGAGCAGCACGCGCACCTGATCGCGCCCGCCATACCACGGATAGGGCGTGCCGAGGTACCGTTGCGACAGCATCTCGATGTGCTCCGCCGCGCCCTCGGTGGTCGTGGCAATTACCCGCCCGCGCACTTGGAAATAGCGCGAGGGGTTGGCCGGATCGGCGATTGCCACGGCCACGCGCGGATCGCGTGCGATGTTCCGCATCTTCAGGTAGCCCTGCACGCTGTTGATCAGGACGTGTTCGCCGTCGGTATCGACCCAGGTCTGGGTCAGGTGGGGCGAGCCATCGGGCATCGTGGTTGCGATGAAGCAGTGGCTCGGCTGGCGCAGGAGTGCCAGCAGATCGTCGGGGAGCATGGTCATTGGGGATACTCCTGTCTGAACACGGGCCAGAGCCACGCTGTCGCGTCGCCGATTGTCCCGCGATGCATTAGCACCATGTACCTAAAAGGCCATCTGGGTCGGTCCTGTCGGGTGTTCGCTGTGTCATCGGCCAGATTGACGGCGTGGCGGTGCGCACTGCCACGTCTTATTCATCTGCCGACCGCTCACGCAAGGTGTCCGGCTCATCGATCAGGTGGAAGCCGATGCGGTTGAACACCGCAGCCGCGCGCTCTGGATGGGCAATCATCGGTCGCCCCTCCGGCGGGAGCGTTCGCGTCGTCGCCGGCTCACCGAGCTCGATGATCGCCTGTTCGAACCCCGCCGGGGTGTACGAGTTCAAGATGCTGACCGTCTCGCTGTCGACGCGGAAGCTATGCACCGTACCACGAGGGATCAGGACGAACGCACCCGCCGTGGCCACGAGCGTCTGATCGCCGACGCGGTAGGTGATTTGTCCGTCGAGGACGTAGAACTGCTCATCCTGGTCGTGGGTGTGCGGCGAGGGTCCCGAACCCTTGGGGCAGAGTTGCCACATGAGGGAGTAGTGGCCATCGGTCTGGTCGCCGGTGGCCAGCATGACCCAGAGAATATTCACTTGCCAAAACGCGGGGCCATCGGCCACGTTCACCATGTATGCCGTCGCGGGCGTCACCGCCGCCTTCTCTTCGCGCATCAAGTCGTCCCTCCTCTCGGTTGGCGATCGTCCGTGCGACCCTCCAAGAGCAGGGTAGAGGGTGGGAAACGTGCCGTCTACCACGTTCTTGCGCTCTCGCGCTCGTGCGATCGCGCCTGTTAGCGGCGGTCGCGCACGTATTGGCCGGGAGTGACGCCCACGAGGCGCGCGAAATGGCGGGTGAAGTGGCTCTGGCTGGCGAAGCCGACCTCGGTAGCGATCTGGGCGAGGGACAGGCGTCCGGCGACGAGCAGGGTCTTGGCACGCACCACGCGGACCTGCGTCTGGTACGCGTGGGGGGGCATCCCCACCGCAGTGCCGAAGACCCGGCAGAGGTAGAAGGTGCTCAGTTGGGCGACGTCCGCGAGTTCGGTCAGCGTGACGGTTCGCTCAGCATGCTCCTCCAAATACTGGCGTACCCGCCGGATCGCTCCATCTTCCCTGCCGACGGGCGACGAAACCAGCTTCTCAGCGCCATGGCGCAGGACGAGATGACCCAGCGCATCGTGTAGCCACGATTCCTGCGCAAGGGGCGACGCAGTGGACCCGTCCGCCAGCGCGGCGACGAGGCGCAGGAAAAGGTGCTGGGTGTCGCGGCCTTGAACGAGCGGCGTCCCGAAATCGGGATCGTGCTGGGGATGTCCGGTGATATCCGTGGCCACGCGCCGGAGCAGGTTGGCATCGAGGCGCAGGCCGTGGTACATCGCGTCGTCGGCCCCATGCGGCGAGCGCATCATGTGGACGGCACCGGGCGGGGTAAGAACGAGGGTGCCCGGGGCGACGGTGTGCCAGACTCCGCCGTGGTGGAACTCCCAGCCGCCACCTTGTTTGAGGCCGATTTCCAATTCCTCGTGGAAGTGGCGCGGGGTGCTCGACAGGGTACTGCCGCGCACCACCTCGATGCCATGCCCATGGCGGGGTCGCCACACCGCCACGTCCTGTTGCGCCGCGCCCCCGACCTCGCCCACGTCGCCCCCATCTCCACCATTCACCGTCATTGAGTAAGAGGTTACATCGTGTGGCCTAGTTTAGGCTGCGTTTTCGTCGAATGAAATGCACGCAACAATGCCCCCACGAGGGGGGCATTGTTGTACTTGATACCTCGATTAGCTCAGGTGGCCCTGAATCTTGTCCATGAGCTTGTTCTTTGGCTGGAAGCCGATGATCGTCTCGACCGGCTTGCCGCCCTTATACAGCATGAGGGTTGGGATGCTCATGATGCCGAGATTGCCGGCGATCTGCTGGTTCTCGTCCACGTTGACTTTGACGATGGTGATCTTCTCGCCCAGTTCGTCGCTGATCTGATCGAGAATCGGCGCAACCATTCGGCAAGGACCGCACCAGGGCGCCCAGAAGTCAACCAGCACAGGGCCTTCCGCATTCACCACCTGCTGATCAAACGTCGCGTCCGTTACCGCTGCTGGGTGTGCCATTGAATCTGCTCCTTTTTCTTGCAATGCCGCCGCAATCGTTTGCTGACCGCAGTCTACACCGGAATGGTTTCCAGTGCGTTAATTCTAACACACCTTGGTGGCAGCATATTCCGGGAGGCAGCAGATTCGATTGTCGGCGAACGTCCGTTCGTCGTGTGATACACTGCATCGGTGTACCGGAGTGGGCAGAAGGAGAGTCTGTGACTGTGCGTGTTGGATTCGATGGGGCGATGCTTCGCGCTCCGCATACGGGGAGCGGCCAGTACAGCACCGCGCTGCTTGCGGCGTTGCGCGAACTTCCTGAGATCGAGATGATCCTTCTCAGTCCTGCGTTGCTCGTGACCGAGCCGGATGCGGTTGTCGTGGCGCCCCCGCGTCTGCTTGCGAGTGAGCGTGGGCGAAAAGTCTGGTGGGAGCAGGTCGGCATGAGCCGTGCCGCCCGACAGGCGGGTGTGGATGTGGTGCATTTCCCGTACTTCGCCGCGCCGCTTCGGCAGACGATCCCCCATATAGTTACCGTCCATGATGTCATTCCGCTTCTGATGCCTGCGTACAGCGGCGGGCGGGCGATGCAGGCATATCTTCGCCTTGTTTCCGCTGGGACACGCAATGCAGCGCAGGTGATCGCCGATTCCGAGTGCTCACGGCGCGATGCGATCCGCGTTCTCGCGCTCGCGGGGGAATGCGTTACGACGATTCCGCTCGCGGTGAGCGCGGACTTTAGCGTGGCGCGCGATGAGGCGATGATTGTGCGATTGCGCAATCAACACGGGTTGCACGGCAAGCGCGTCATCTTCAATGTCGCGGGGCTGGATGTGCGGAAGAATATCGCGACATTGCTCCGGGCGTTCGCGCGCGTTTCCGCCAACATGGGCGATGGTGTCCGTCTGGTGATTGGTGGCAAGGCGCATGGCAACGCCGCGCTCTATCCCAATCCCGCCCCGCTCGTGCAAGAACTCGGGATCGCTGGCAGTGTCATCTTTACCGGCTCGATCAGTACCGAGGAGAAGGTTGCTTTCTACCAGATGGCGGATTGCTACGCCGCGCCGAGCATTTACGAGGGGTTCGGCCTGACGCTGCTCGAAGCGATGACGTGCGGGGTGCCCGTCGTCGCAGCGGATGCCAGTTGCACGCCCGAAGTCGTCGGAGATGCCGGAATCTTGGTTGCGCCACAGGATGTCGCCGGGTTCGCGAATGCGATTGCGCTCGTGCTGAACGATGATGTCCTCGTACAGCGGATGCACCAGCAAGGTCTCGACCGTGCCCGGCAGTTCAGTTGGGAACGCACGGCGGTGGCGACACGATCTGTCTATCAGCGTGCGCTCCAGGCGATACACCCAGCGGTCGTGCGGGCGTCGGGCGAACAGCCGGTGGAGATCGCCCGATGAAGATCGCGCTACTGTCCAAGGCGATGGTGACCGGGGCGTATCAGAAAAAGGCGGAAGAACTCGCGAAGTTGCCCGGCGTCGAACTGACGGTGATCGTGCCGCCTGCATGGGTCGAGCCGCGGGTCGGCGTGCAGAAGCTCGAAGCACAATTCACGCAGGGGTACGACCTTGTCGTGACCGAGATGCGCTTCAATGGACATTTCCACTATCACTACTATCCGGCAATCGGTAAGATCATCCGTGATCTCAAGCCGGACGTTTTTCACATCGATGAGGAGCCATACAACTACGCGACCTATCATGCGATGAAGGCCGGCCAGCGCGCGGGCGCGCGGATGTGCTTCTTCACGTACCAGAACATCATGAAGAAGTACCCGTTCCCGTTCTCGTCGTTTGAGAAGTCCGTTTATGCCGGTGCGGATGTTGGTGTCGCAGCGAATCAAGCAGCGCTCGACGTGATTCGGGCGAAGGGATTTACAAAGCCGTCGTTTGTCATTCCGCAATTTGGTGTTGATCCCGTACTCTACCAGCCAGGAACGCCGCAAGCGCGACCGGCGAACCGCCCGCCGACGGTCGGTTACATTGGGCGGCTCGTCGAGGAGAAGGGCGTGCAAATCCTCCTCGACGCTGTGGCGTCTCTGCGGCAGCCCTACCGCATGGAGATTATCGGTTCGGGCTACTATCGCACCGAGTTGGAAGTACAGGCGGCGCGGCTCGGGATACGCGACCGGATTTCCTTCCGCAATTCCGTTCCGTCGCGTGATGTACCGGGGGTCCTCAGCAAGATTGACATCCTCGTTGTCCCGTCGTTGACGCGCTCGAACTGGAAAGAGCAATTCGGGCGCGTGATTATCGAGGCGATGGCGTGCGAGGTGCCGGTGATCGGTTCGGACTCCGGCGAAATTCCTAACGTGATCGGCGACGCGGGGATCATCGTGCCGGAGGGCGACGCGCAAACGCTCGCGCTCCGCATCTCGGAGCTGATGGAAGACCGCGTGCGCCGCCTCGAACTTGCTGCACGCGGGCGGCAGCGTGTGCTGCGCTACTTCACGCAGCAACAGGTCGCGTTGCGGTACTTCCAACTTTATCAAGCGATGATGTACGGGAACGTCCCGTACGAACCAGCCCCGCCGCCGCCCGTCTTCGTCGCACCAACGGGCTATCAATCGTTCCCCGGGCAAGCGCCTCCGCACGGCCAGAATCCTGGTGCGCCGACGGGATACCGACCGGAATCTGCCGCGTCCGGGTACACGACCGCGCCGCTGCGACCGGAACCATCAGTGAATCCACCCCCCTCGCCTTCGGCGCCATCCACTCGCGAGGAGGATCTTGCCTATCCGCCGGGATACGGCGACATATCAACACCGCCTCCCGCGCCGGAACGGGAAGCCTTTGTCTGGCCGACACCAGAGCGGAAACCGGAGGTGGAAACGCCATCCGTTCCCGCGTGGTGGCCGTCATCGTCGTTACGCCCGCCAAAGCCGCCCGAGCAGCCCTGGTGGTTGACTGATGACCGCGATGAGGAGCCATCATCGGATCGCAACGTACGTTGACGGCCCACCACCTTTCCTCGCGGCCCGAAAGAAAAGGGATTTGTTCTCACGGCACCGTCGTCGCAGGGTATGAACCGAAGACAGTGACGATGTCGGCACGCGCGCGGAGCCGTTTAAGCGCGGCGGCGACCACTGGGTCCTCGCGGTGCCCCTCGAACTCGATCAGAAAATAGTACTCGCCCATCGTCAGCTTCTGCGGGCGGCTCTCGATGTGGATCAATTGGATCTGACTCTGCGCCAGTTCCGCGAGACACGCCTGGAGCGAGCCGGGAACATTGCGCTGCGTCGTGAAAACGAGGCTCGTCTTGTCGTGCCCGGTCGGCGGATGATCGGTGTCGGCCAAAATGATGAAACGTGTGAAGTTCCGTTGTTCGTCCTGGATGTCTGAGGCGAGCGCCATTGCGCCGAAAAGTTCACCGGCGCGCACGGTGCCGATTGCGGCCTGATCGAGCGCGTCGTCGCGCATGATCTGCTCGACCGCGCCCGCTGTCGAAAGGGCGGCGACCGTCGAAACGCCGGGCATGAGCCGGTCGAGGAAGCGCCGACATTGCCCAAGCGCCTGCGGATGCGACATGACACGCCGGATGCCCGTGAGGTTGCTGCCGGGTCGGCCCCAGAGGAAATGCCGCACCGGCAGGATCGTCTCGCCCCGGATGCGAAGCGAAGTCTCGTGGATGAGGATGTCCAGCGTCGCGCTCACCGCCCCCTCCAACGAATTTTCGAATGGGAGCGCTCCCTCGGTCGCCACGCTCGTTTCGACGGCATGTGCGACGGCCGGGAAACTCGGGAACGGGATCGCCTGAAAAGGCCCTTCCTGCCCGGACGCATACATGATCGCGGCTTCCTCACTGAATGTTCCCATCGGCCCGAGATAGGCGATCCGCCGCATCCCGTCGCTCATCGCAAGTCCTCCTTCATACTCTCTGTGCAATGATCCAACCTGTTCGCGTTTGGTTTGGCGGTTCCCGCAAATTCCGTCAAAGACGGAGGAAAACCGCATGCATGACATTGACAAGCGGCCCGGTGGGTGGTAAACTTTGCCCAATTCAAGGTGTATGTACAGTTTACACGTGCCGTGCGAGAGATGTGCTCGGCCAGTAGTATAACCTTGAATGGGCGATTTGATGGTATCGGCAAACGTAGCGCCTGCTACGGTAGGGACATCGCAATGCTTCCACCACATTGCAGTTGAATAGCATCGTGACCGCACAGAGCGTGAATGCGGAGTGAAATCCACTTGAACGTTACCTGATTTGTGCAGAAGTATGGTGGCACGTTGTATGCGAATCCGTTGACATAACACTGCTGTTTCGCGTGATTCATCCTAACAATTTGACAGCGGATACCCCCTGCTGCTTGGGCGGGTAGTGCCGGAACTGCTCCATACCCTCGGAAAGGCATGCCCACATGGACCTCCTCGAGCGTTTAGAAGCATATCGTCTGGAAGAGCGCAAACTGGCCTGGACCGGGACGTTCTCGGAATACTTCGACATGGTAACAAAGCAACCCTCAATCGTGCGCCTTTCGCATGCGCGAATCTACCACATGATTCTCGATGCCGGCACCGCGCCCAATAGCGACGGCACGATGCACTACAACTTTTTTGACGACGAGATTTACGGCGTGGATCACACACTCCAGCAGATCGTCGAGTATTTCCGCTCTGCCGCGTCGCGGCTGGAAGTGCGCAAGCGCATCCTGCTGCTGATGGGGCCGGTTGGCGGCGGTAAAAGCACGATCGTCAGTTTGCTCAAGCGGGGATTGGAACACTATTCGCGCACTGAGGATGGCGCGGTTTACGCCATTCAGGGGTGCCCGATGCACGAGGAGGCATTGCACCTCGTGCCCGACACGCTGCGAGCCGACATCGAACGCGAATACGGCATCTATATCGAGGGCGATCTCTGCCCGCGCTGCCGCTACGAACTGGAGCACACCTACGGTGGTCGTGCGGAGGATGTCGCGATCGAGCGCATCGCCTTTTCCGAGAAGGAGCGCATCGGCATCGGCACCTTTACGCCGTCCGATCCGAAATCCCAGGATATTTCCGAACTCGTCGGCGGCATTGATTTCAGCACGATTGCGGAAGTCGGCGTCGAAAGCGATCCACGCGCCTACCGGTTCGATGGCGAGCTGAACATCGCCAACCGGGGCGTGATGGAGTTCGTTGAGATGCTGAAGACCGACGAGAAGTTTCTCTATGTCCTTCTCACATTGTCGCAGGAGCAGAATATCAAGACGGGCCGCTTCTCGATGATCTACGCGGACGAAGTGATCGTTTCACACACCAATGAGCACGAATATCAGGCGTTCGTTGGCAATAAGCGTTCGGAGGCGTTGCAGGACCGTATCATCCTCGTCAAAGTGCCGTACAACCTGCGCGTCTCGGATGAGGTGAAGATTTACGAGAAACTGCTGAAGCAGAGCACGATTGCCAATGTACATATCGCGCCGTACACGCTCGAAACGGCCGCGACGTTCGCCATACTCACTCGGCTCGAACCGTCGAAAAAAGCGGGGATGAGCCTGTTGAAGAAACTGAAACTGTACGACGGCCAGGCGGTGGACGGCTATCAGGAGAAGGACGCGCGCGAATTACAGGACGAAGCCCAGCGCGAAGGGATGGATGGCATCTCGCCGCGCTACGTCATCAACCGGATTTCCGGAGCGCTCGCGCGCGAGGGAACGACCTACATCACGCCGATTGACACGCTCCGGTCACTCCGGGACGGCCTCGATCAGCATACGAGTATCACCAAGGAGCAGCGCGAGCACTACCTGAACCTGATTAGCGACGCGCGCAAGGAGTATGACGAGATCGCCAAGCGCGAAGTGCAGCGTGCCTTCGTCTATTCATTCGAGGAGAGCGCGAAGACGCTCTTTAATAACTACCTCGATAATGTCGAAGCGTTCTGCAACAAGACCAAAGTCGTTGACCCGATCACCGATGAGGACGGGGAACCGGACGAGCGATTAATGCGTTCAATTGAAGAGCAGATCGGTGTCACAGAAAACGCGAAGCGCGCCTTCCGCGAAGAAATTCTCATTCGCATCTCGTCGCTGGCGCGACGCGGCGTGACCTTCGACTACGCCTCGCACGACCGACTGCGCGAGGCAATCGAAAAGAAGTTGTTCACCGACCTGCGTGATGTCGTCAAGATCACGACGAGCACGAAGACACCCGACGCCGAGCAGTTGAAGCGGATCAACCAGGTCGTGGATCGTCTCGTCAGCGAGCAGGGGTACACGCCCGATTCCGCCAACGAACTCCTGAAGTACGTCGGGGCACTGTTAAACAGGTAAAAGTGCTGAGCGCTGAGTGCTGAGAATGGGTTCTCTCTCAGCGATACGCATCGGCGCCTCCTTGGAGGAAATTATCAGTGGATGATACATCGCACTCAGCCCTTCCCCCGCCGCCGAGTCTCTCCCAGAGTGACTGGTCACTCCATCGCAAGGGGCCGATAGACCAATCGAGACATAATGAGAAGATCAAAGACGCGGTGCGCAAGAATCTCGCGGATATCGTCTCGGAGCAGAGTATTCTCACGACCGATGGTCGCAAGATCATCAAAGTGCCGATCCGTTCCCTCGACGAGTACCGGTTCCGCTTCGGTGATGAGGGCGAGCAGGGGGTCGGGCAGGGTCAGGGTGGCACGCAGGTCGGCGACGTGCTCCGGAAGGGCGGCAAACCGCAAGGCTCCGGTAAGGGGCAAGGCGCCGGTGAGGAACCAGGAGTTGACTATTACGAGGCCGAGTTCACGCTGGATGAACTGACCGCGCTGATTTTCGAGGACCTCGGCCTGCCGAACCTCGAAGAAAAGAAAATGCAATCCGTCGCCTCCCCAACGATCCACTTCAACGACATTCGTCGCAAAGGGGCGCTCGCCAACCTCGACAAGCGGCAAACGCTGAAACAAAACCTCCGGCGCAATGCCATGCTCGGTCACGCGCATGTCGGCGATTTCAAGCCCGAAGACTTACGCTTCAAGACGTGGGAGGAGACGTTTGACCGGCGCGCGGCGGCGGTCGTGCTGGCGATGATGGATGTCTCCGGGAGCATGGGTTCGTTCGAGAAGTACATCGCGCGCTCATTTTATTATTGGATGCTCGCCTTTTTGCGCACCAAGTACGATAACGTGGAGATCGTCTTTATTGCCCATCACACGGAAGCCAAAGAGGTGACGGAGCAGGAATTCTTCACGCGCGGCGAGTCGGGTGGCACGAAAGTCTCGTCCGCCTATCAACTGGCGCTTGAACTGGCCGAGACGCGCTACCGAACCGAGGACTGGAATCTCTACCCCTTCCACTTCTCGGATGGTGACAACTGGCCGTCCGATAACGCGCTGTGCAAGGGCCTCGTTGCCCAGTTGCTCGACCGGTCGGCGCTGTTCGGCTACGGCGAGATTCGGCAGGGGCGATACGCATACCACAGCACGCTGATGAGCACCTTCGAGCAGATCAGTCACCCGAAATTGATGCCGCTCGTGATCGGTGCGAAGACCGATGTCTACCCGGCATTGCGGAAGTTCTTCGGCCCGCAAACGCCGACGACGCCCGCACAAGCCGCCGCGCTGGCGTCGTAGGAGGCACGACTATGAGCCTCGCAACCTCCGCGACACGGATCGCCACGCGCGACGAACTGTCCGATGCCTGCGGGCAGATTTGGGATGTGGCCTGGGAGATGGGATTGCGCCCCTTCCCAATGCATTACGAGATCGTGCCGTCGTCCATCCTGTACGAGTTCGGCGCGTATGGCCTGCCGGGCCGCTTTTCCCACTGGACGCACGGCAAAGCGTATCACCAGATGAAGACGATGTACGACTACGGCCTCTCGAAGATTTACGAACTCGTCATCAACACCAATCCGTGCTATGCGTTTCTGCTCGACACCAATGGCTTCGTCCAGAACAAGATGATTATCGCCCACGTTCTGGCGCACTCGGATTACTTCGCGAACAACGCCTACTATGCTCGCACCTCGCGCCGGATGCTCGAATCCGTCTCGGTCAACGCGAACCGGCTGCGTCAGTACGAGTTCGAGCATGGCAAAGAGGCGGTCGAAGCGGTTCTCGATACCGTGCTTGCGATTCAGGAGCACGTCGAGGCGGGCGCAACGACGTACAAGCGCCGCCCGCTCTACAACGACAATGGGCGACCCGAGCCGGTGCGGCGGTCGGATCAGAAGAAAGACGGGCCGTACGACGACATCTGGAAACGAGACGAACCCGACCCACTCATTCCGATTGCGGGGCGGCCAACGGGCGAACCGGCGCGTGATCTGCTCCTGTTTATCAGCGAGCATGCGCCCCTGTTGGAAGAGTGGCAGCGCGACATCGTGCAGATCATTCGCCAGGAAATGCTGTACTTCCTGCCGCAGATGCAGACGAAAATCTGCAACGAGGGCTGGGCGTCGTATTGGCATGTCCGCATCATGCGCGAGCTCGACCTGACCGATGACGAAGTGATCGCGTTCGCCGACTTGCACGCCGGTGTCTTGCAGCCATCACCGAAACGGATCAACCCATACTTCCTCGGCTACAAAGTCCTCGAAGACATCGAGCGGCGCTTCTCAGACGGCGGAAAAGACCCCGACGCCGCGCGCGCGAAACTCTTCGAGGTGCGGGAGATCGAGAACGATGCGTCGCTGCTGCGGAATTACCTGACGCGCGAGTTGTGCGATGATCTCGATCTCTATGTCTACGGCCAGCAGGGTGACGATGTTGTCGTGACTGAGAAAGACTGGGAAAAGGTTCGCGACCTGCTCGTCAGCGAGTTGACGACGTATGGCAAGCCGCTGATTGTCGTGGACGACGGCGACTATCGGGGCAACCGCGAGTTGTATCTGCGCCATTCGTGGGAAGGGCGCGACCTCGACCTGAACTACGCGGAGCGCGTCCTCGAATACGTCGGCAAACTCTGGGGCCGCACCGTCCATTTGGAGACGAACAACGGCGGTGATCAGGCCGTCCTCTCGTGGGATACTGAGGACGGTCATCGCCGCAAGTGAGTGTTCGGTTGAATCACGGCACGACACGCGGCAGGTTTCGTATGGCAGGGGTGGTAGGGGCGATGCTTGAATCGCACTTCCCGACGCTACGGCAACCCCAAGCCGTTGGCGGGGTGGGCAACAGGCCGGGGAGGGCCGCGTCGAGCCGCGCCTCTACGGAACCCTCGGCGATCGCGACACGACATTCGTGAAAGAGTACACCTACATTCCTCGCGCGCCGTGTGCCGCCTGCCACATGACATCGAGCGGCGCGGTGTGGCCTGTCCACGCCTCCCACGCCAGTGCGCCCTGGTGGATAAGCATGCCGAGGCCATCCACGGCGCGGAGATGACGTGCGGACGCGGCGCGAAGCAGGGCCGTCGGGCGGTAGATGAGATCGTACACGACTGCGGATGGCGGCAGGTGTTCCAGAACGGCGACGGAAAGTGGTGTCTCGTCGCCATGCAGCCCAGCCGATGTCGCGTTGACGAGGAGCGCCGCAGTGGGAAGCGCCACACAAAGATCGTCATCGGCAATGCCGGTCGTCGTGGTGATCTCAGGGTACTGCTGTTGTATCGCCGATGCGCGCACCGGTGTGCGATTCGCAATCACGAGATGCGCGACGCTCATCCCCACAAGCGCTGCGGCGACACCACGGGCGGCACCACCCGCGCCGAGCATGACGACGCGCTGACCGGCGATGGTGATGCCTTGCGCGCGGAGATCGGCAGCGAAGCCCGGCACATCGGTGTTCAGGCCGATCAGCCGTCCGGATTGATTGACAATCGTATTGACCGCACCAAGCGTGCGTGCCTCATCACTGAGCGCGTCGAGGAACGGCAGCACGGCTTGCTTATATGGCACCGTGACATTCGCGCCGTAGACATCCGTGGCGCGCAATGACGCGACGGTCGCGGCGAGGTCGCCCGGGAGCACGTCGGCGAGCGCGTACACGGCATCAATGCCTGCGGCGCGGAAGGCGGCATTGTGGAAGGTGGGCGAAAGACTGTGGCCGAGGGGGTGGCCGATGAGACAGACACGCTTCGTCGCCACGCTCAGGGCTTCAAGTACTTGCGCTTATTCGCCTCTTGTTCATCATTCGTTTTTGCGAAAGCGTGCGTCCCCGAGTCGTCATTTTTCGCGACGAAGAAGAGAAAGTCTGTGCTCGATGGCGTCAGCGCTGCAATCAGGGATTTTAGGCTCGGGCTGCAAATCGGCGTCGGTGGCAGACCACCGACCTTGTACGTATTGTAGGGGTTGTCAGTGTTCAAATCGTTCTGCGTGAGGTCTTTTTTCCACCACTGCGCCTCGTTACCGACGGCATATTGCACCGTCGGATCGGCTTGCAGGGGCAGGGCAATCGGCTTGAGTTTCAAGCGGTTGTAGTACACCGATGCGATGTCCGCCCGATCAGTGTCGGAACCTGCCTCGCGTTCGACAATTGAGGCGATAATCAGCGCCTGGTACGTATTCAATCCATTCGGGCCGGTGCCGCGCGCGGGTGCAGGTTGCGCATCGAGCGCCATTTTCCAGCGCGCCTGAAAGTTGTCGAGCATAGATTTGATAACCGTTGTCGCATTGGCGTCAAGCGTGAACTTATAGGTATCTGGGAACAGAAATCCTTCGAGTCCCACACCCGATGGGCGATCCTTAAGGAAATCGTAGTTCCACGTGCCCGTCTTTGCCACTGTCAGGAAATCCGCCGCCGCCGCGCCAAGTCCGGCTTCACGCAAGATCGGCGGTATCTGCTCGATCCGCACGCCTTCAGGGATCCGCACGCTTACCTCGTCAGGTGCGATCACGGCGACCTCGGTGCCGGAGACACGATCCACGATCTGCGCGAGCGACATCCCTTTCTGGACGATGAACTGACCCTCAGTGATAAACTTCGCTTTCTGATTGACGAAAACATAGACACGAAACAGGTTAACATCGGAAATCAGACCCTTCGCTTTCAAATCCTTCCCGATCGAAGCGATGGACTCGTCTTTGCCGATTGTGACCATCACCACTTGGCCGGTTGGCTTGGCGACATTCGTCTTCGAAAAATCGTACGCGGCGCGGCTGCCCACGAGTATCAATCCCGCGATGACGACGATTGCGCCGATCTTGATGGCTTGGATGAGAAAACGCACGAGTACGAGACCTCCAAGAGAACCCAACGTTCCGCCATGTGCCATAGGCTCGAATGGCAGCGAGCATACGCATCCTAGCAAATCAGCGTATTAAGCGCAAAAAGAAGCCTGCTCCTGCGGCATCATCGTGGATAGGCACGATGGCACCGCGTCGAGCAGGCAATCCGGGCCGACTGGAGTA
>JBBSFO010000033.1:0-16175 GCA_038238655.1 Thermomicrobiales bacterium
AGTACCCGTGCCGCCCCATCTCGTCACCAGATGGCCGGTGCGATCGTACTTCTCGATACGATCGTCATTGTTGCGCGCGACATAGACGTTTCCTTCTCTATCGACCGCCACACCGGGTGGCCCCTCGGGTTGGACCCCGCTTGTACTCGCGCTCCCCCACGACATCAGGAAGCGTCCCGTGCCATCGAAGACCTGAATGCGGCTGTTGTCTTCGTCGCCGACGATGACGTGCCCTGAGCGATCCACAGCGATCCCACCCAGGGCGAGGAATTGACCGTCTCCACTACCGATGCTCCCCCACGCCAAGAGGAAGTGCCCCGCTCGGTCGAATTTCTGGATTCGGTGGTTATCCGCGTCACCGATAAACACGGCTCCGCGCCCATCGACCGCGACACCACTGGAGAAGCTTATCTGGCCTGCGGAATTCCCATGGCGACCCCACTGGAACAGGAAGCGTCCGGCACCGTCGAAAGCCTGGACACGATCATAATAATCCGCGACGTAGACGATGCCGCGCTCATCCACTGCGATGCCACCGGGGATTGGCTCGCGAATCCGAAAGACGAACTGCCCGATTCCGTCACCGATACTTCCCCACATAGTGAGGAACTGACCGTTGCCGTCGAATTTCTGGATGCGGTGATGGTCACCGTCAATTACGTAGACGTTACCCTGCCTGTCCGTCGCGAGCGCCGTCGGATACGCCAGTCCGTGGTCAATCGTAAGGACGAACGAGACGGGACGTAGCGGAGCCGACGGTAGCAACGGAGAAACGATCCGTGTGGCGGCGGCGGTCGGTGTGGCGGGGCCGTCACGGCTTGGGTCCGTGGGCCCACGACCGCAGGCAGCAAAGAGCGAAGTGGTTCCGAGCACGGCGGAACTGGTGAGCAGTCGTCTGCGCGTCAGGCGCGAGGAGGATCTGATCGTTGACCTGCCTTCATTCCGTGAGAATTGTGCCTGGTACCGATCGCCGCCTGTATCCCGTCATATGTGTCGCGCGTCACACTGACGACGCTTCTCCGTCGCGCGTGGCAACGATGTCCGCAGCGCGCGGTGCCGTTCCGGACTGGCGCTGCGAATGCACCAGTTGACCGTTGAGGGAGAGCGAGAAATCATCGTCGGCCACGGGCATGAGGACGAGGGACTCTATTCCCTCGTCGAGACGAGCGAACAGGCGCCGGGCGAGGCCGAGCGCCTCGTCTTCGTACATCATATGGTAGCGGATGACAAAGTCCATGCGCGCCATTCAGGAGAGGAGCAGCGTCACGTCGCCGTCCACGACCTCGACGGGATAGGTCGTCACGCGTACCTTCGGGTCGAAGACCGACTCCCCCGTTTTGATGTCGTACTCCCACTCATGCCACGGGCAGCGCAGAATCTCCCCCTCCCGCCCATAGCGATACTCGTACACATCGGACGGTAGCGCTGTCCCGACGATCTTGCCAAGACAGACCCGTGATCCCTGATGCGCGCAGGTATTCTTCAACGCGTAGAACGCTCCATCCACATTGAAGACGCCGATCTCCCCTCGGCCTACGACCCGGATAATCTTCCGTCCACCCGGCGGTATTTCCTCCGCCCGCGCCACCACATGCCGTTGCACCATGGTCCTCCTGATCACTACCTGTCGCTGCTGAGACGCAGACGCGGGATGCAAAAGGCTACTTGGCCTCGACCGGTTGCTCGTCTGTGCCCCCGCAAGCCTGTCGGTCCTGTCTCACGCCAGCAGCCGGTCGCCGTAGAGGGCGAGGGCGTTCTCAACCATCACGCGGCGCTGCATCGCCTCGGGGAGATCCGCGACCATCGCGAACGGATCGCCGTAGAGCCAGTTCGGATAGTTGCTCGAAAACATGAGCGTCCGCTCCGCCTCGACCATCTCCAGCACCGGCCCCATCTCTGTCGCGCCCGCCATCTCAAGCGGATACGTTGTCGAGTGGAAGTGCCGCAGGATGTACGCGCTCGGTGGCTCCTTGACCCACGGCGTCTCAGAGCGCTGCGCCTTCCAGTTTTTGTCGAGGCGCCACATCAGATGCGGCAGCCAGAAGACGCCGCCCTCGCACAGGACGACCTTAAGCGTCGGATACTTCTCGAAGACGCCCTCCGTCACCATGCTGACGATGTGCGCCATGTAATTCTGTGGGATCGCGCCGTACCACTCGAAGTAGGTACTCGGATGGCCGACGGCGGTCGAGGGCGGCGACATTCCCGCCCCCTCCCCCCCAAGATGCAGGGCGAGCGGCAGGTTGTGGCGGGCGCAGGCGTCGTAAATCGGGTGGTACTGGCGGCGGCCGAGTGGCGACTCCGACGCGCTGCCCATCAGCACCTGCACCATGCCGGGGTCGTTCGCGAGGCGGTCAATCTCCGCGACGGCCTGCACCGGGTCCTGCGGCGCGACGAGGATCGAGCCTTTGAAGCAGTCGAAGGGGCGGATCCACGTCTCTAAAAGCCAATCGTTGACGCCGCGCGCGATCGCGGCGGCCATGTCCGCGTTTGGCTGCACACCGAGGCTGGTCAGGTTACCCGTCAGGATTGCCATATCCACATCGCGCGCATCGAGATACTGCTCCTTCACCCATTGTGGATCGGACGCCGGGTGCGACTGATTGTTGCCATTCGCGGTCGGCGTCGGCACGTCGCCGAACGGATCGCCGACGACCTTGAAGCCATGCCGCGCCATCGGCGGTCCGCCCCGGCGCGTGAACCGGTGACGTAGACCCTCCGGGACGAACGGCGCGACCGCGCCCCAGTCCGTGATCTGCGGGTGAACGTCCACGTCGATAGCGCGCAGCTTCGCCGGGTCACGCTCGCGCTCGCGTGCAGTTGCCGGGGCGGCCATCTAAAGCCCCCGGTGCGACGCGAGCAGGCGGGGCCTGTACATCTCCAGTGCATTGTCAACGAAGATGCGCCGCTTGAGGTCCGCCGGGAAGAACTTGAAGGCGGTGAGGGGGTTGTCGAAGTCCCAGTGCGGGTAGTCGCTGGCGAAAACGACCGTCTTCTCCGCATGCATCATCGCCAGCAGTACGAGCAGTTGTCCGGTGTCGTCCGGCTCCTCGATTGGCTGGGTGCTCCAGTAACAGTTGCCGAGGATGTACTCGCTCGGCAACTTCTTCAAGTAGGGCACTTCGGCCTTCAGCGCCGGGTACATCCGGTCCAACCGCCCCATCACGTACGGCGCCCAGCAAACGCCCCCCTCGATGAAGGCGAATTTCAGCGTCGGGAACTCCTCGAAGACGCCCTCGACGACCATGCTGACGCAGTGTGCCATCATCGTTTGGGAATGATCGGTATGGAATTCCAAATAGGTCGACGGGTAGCCGACGCCGGTGGGCGCGTTCGCGATTCCCGTCCCCTCCGAGCCGACGTGGATCGCGACGGGCAGGTCGTATTCGACCGCCGCGCGGTAGATCGGCCAGTAGTGCGGATTGCCATACGGGAGCCGCGCCGCGCTCGGCATCAGCACCTGCACCATACCGGGGTGGTCGCCGAGGCGGTGAATCTCGCGCACCGAGCCGTCGGCCTCCTGCGCGGCGACGGCGATCGAGCCCTTGTAGCAGTCATAGGGACGGACCCATTTGGCGAGCGTCCAGTCATTGTAGGCGCTGACAAGGGCGGTCTGGAACCGCCAGTCGTGCTGGATCGCGACGCCGATAATCGAACCGGTGAGGATGCCGAGGTCAATCCGGTACTTCGTCATTAGTTGCTGGACGACCCAGTCGGGGTCGCCGGCAGCGAGGCCGTCCTCCTCGCGCACCGCGTCGTCCATCCGGCCCGAGCCCATGTTCGCGTAGTACCGCCCCGCCGTGCCGGGGCCGCCGTTGTCGAGCCACGGATGCCACTCCGCAGCGAGGAACGGCTTCAGTTCCTGCAAACTGGGGAGATCGTTGTGAATGTCGGTGTCGATCAGATGGAGCGCCGCTGCCCGGTCGGCAACGGTTTCGGAACGGGGCTTCATCGCGACTGCCATGCTCATACCCTCCTCACGGAAACAATCATCACGCCGGTATCATCGGTATCAGCCAGTGTCATCGAGCGTTTAACCATCTGCGGCGGCTTCTCCCTGCGGCGACCCGGTGGGGGTGCCGGCAAAGATGTTGGTCAACTGCTCCGGCTCGATCGCCGGTGCGTCACGGTAAAGGTAACACGCGGAGACCCGCCGGGGATCGGTGCGGAAGAGTGGCGGACGTTTCTCGATACACATCGGCATTGCATACGGACAGCGATCCGTGAACTTGCAACTCTCGGCCGTCGGCGTGCCGATCCCCGCCGGAGCCTTCGCCGCAGCCCAGGGACGATGCGGATCCGGGAGGGGAATCGAGCCGACGAGTAGTTGCGTGTACGGGTGCTGGGGTTCCTGAACGACCTGCTCGACATCGCCCGCCTCGGCCACCGCGCCACGATACAGCACGATGATATTCTCGCTCACCTGATATGCGGTCGTCAGGTCGTGCGTAATGTAGATGAACGAGATACCAAACTGCTGATTGAGGTTGGAAAGACTCTTCAGGATCGTAGCGCGCAGCGAGGCATCAACCATCGAGACGGGCTCGTCCGCGATAATGATCTTTGGGCGGAGTAGCAGGGCGCGCGCGACCATAATGCGCTGGCGCTGGCCACCGCTTAGTTGATGGGGGAATCGGCCAAGCGTTTCTTCCGGGCGGAGGCCCACGGCCTGGAGCGCTTCCTCGATCAGCGCCCGGCGCTCCTTGTGCGAGTGGGCGAGCCCGAACTTGGTGATCGGCGTCTCCAGGACGTGGTCAACATTGTAGAATGGATTGTAGACCTCGTAGGGGTCCTGAAAGACTACCTGCACCTCTCGCAGATACGTCCGGTATTCCGCACGGGACATGTGCCGGACATCCTTGCCCTTGTACAACACGTCGCCACTCGTCGGCGCTGTCAGGCCGAGCAGAATGCGCGCAAGCGTCGTCTTGCCGCTGCCGCTCTCGCCGACGACCGCCGTGAACGACGGCGGGCTGTTCTCGATGGCGAGCGAGAAGTTCTCCAGCGCCACGGTGCGCGTTTTTTTCAACAACCCGTCGCCGAACACTTTGGTGATATTCCGGGCTTCAAGTAGCGCAGTCATCAGTGCTCTTCGCTCCTCAGTACAGGTGACAGGAAACCCAATGGCCGGGGCGCGCCTCCTGCAACGGGGGCTCTTCGTCCGCGCAGCGGTCGAATGCGTGTGGGCAGCGAGTCCGGAAGGGGCATCCCGACGGCCGGTCAAGGAGCGAGGGCGGAACGCCGGGAATACCCTCGAACGCGCCCTTATGTTCGAGCGATGGGAGGCTGCCAATCAGGAGTTGCGCGTACGGATGGAGGGGTTCGTCGAAGAGGTCGGTGACGCTGCCGAGTTCGACAAGCTTCCCGGCATACATCACCCCAAGCCGGGTCACAAACTGCGCCATTAACCCCATATCGTGACCGATGAGGATAACCGACGCACCGAGATCGTCCTGGACCTCTCGCAGGGTCTCCATGATCTGACGCTGGACGACGACATCGAGGGCGCTCGTCGGTTCATCCGCGATGATCACCTTCGGGCGCATACTGATCGCGATCGCGATCACGACACGCTGCTTCATTCCCCCGCTGAGTTCGTGCGGAAACATCTGCGCGACCTCGGACTTCAATCCGACACGCCGGAAAAGTTCGGTGATCCGCTCGTCCATCTCCTGCCGGGGTGCGCCCTCCCCATGATCTTCCAATGCGTCAACGATCTGCTCGCGTACCCGCTTCACTGGGTTGAGCGAGTTCATCGCGCCCTGCGCGACCATCGCGATATCGGCGAGCCGCAGTTTCCGCATCTGCTCGTCCGAGAGCGAGAGAAGATCCGTCTCTCCAAGGAAAATATGGCCACCCTCGATTTTACCGGGCGGCTTGATCAGGCGAATGAGCGCCATCGCGATCGTCGTCTTGCCCGATCCGGACTCACCGACGAACCCCAACCGCTCGTGCGGCTTGAGGGCGAAACTGACGCCATCCACGGCGCGCACCGCGCCACGCGGTGTGTGATAGTAGACGCGCAAGTCTTCGACCTGCAGCGTTTCCGCTTGCCGGGTATCTCTGGGACGCGTCTCCGCCGTCACGCCGTCCTCCTCAAGCGTGGGTTCGCGATCTCATCCAGCCCGATGGTCAGGAGAAGTAAGCCGAAGAAGAGTACCACCAGTACCACGATTGGCGGGACCCACCACCACCACATCCCGCGCAAGAGGGCACCGAATCGGAGCGACCAATAAATGGTCATACCGAGCGTGGGTTGGTTCTGGGGACCGAGGCCGAGCGCTTCGAGGCCAATCGAGAAGAGAATCGCACCGAACACCGCGCCCACGAAGCTCGCAGCGAGGAAGGGAAAGAGGTTCGGGAGCAACTCCCGCCCGAGGATTTCGACCGTATTCATTCCCGAGCGCCGCGCCACCTGTACATAGGCGCGCTCGCGCATCGTCAGCACCTGCGCGCGAATGATCCGCGTCGGTTGCCGCCACGCGAGCGACGCTATCACGAGCGCCATCGTATTGACACTGATAAATGTCTTAATGGAGGCAGCGACGGTGATCAGGATGAGCAACCCTGGGATCGTCAGCAGCGTATCCACCGCGATCCGGACGACGGCGTCCACCGGGCCACCGAGGTAGCCCGAGAGAAAACCGAGGATGATCCCGATACCTAATCCGATCGCGCCCGCAAGGAAACCGATCCGCAGCGTGTCCGGCAGGCCGCCGACCATCGCGGCAAGCAGATCGCGCCCCTGATCGTCGGTGCCGAGCGGATATGTTCGGGAGGGCGATTGCGCCGGTATTGCACTCAATGGATCCGCATTCTTCGTGTTGACGAAGAGAGGTCCAACAATGCCGATCAATAGAAGAAAAACGATCATCACCAAGCCGATGACCATCTGTGGATTGCGCCGACAGTACGCAGCGATCGCTTCTATCGGCGTCCGATCCCGGAATACCATACGCTCGGGTACGGGGATACTCGGCGATACGAGGATATCAGTCGGCAGCCCAGCCATGTCACGCCCTCCTGTAGGTGATCCGTGGGTCGAGGATCGGATAGAGCAAATCAACGAACAGCGTCGCCAGCCCGATGACAAGGACCGTGACATAGACGATGCCGTAGATAAGGAAGTAGTCCGACCCGGAGATCGCAGAGAAGAGGAGTGAGCCCATCCCCGGATAGCCGAAAATCACCTCGACGATCACGACACCCGAGATGATCGTACCGAGGTTGATCGCGAAGCTCGTGACCTGTGGCAACACTGCATTGCGTATTGCATACGAAAAGAAGATGCGCCGGTCGCGCAGCCCCTTTGCTTCCGCGAAATTGATGTAATCCTCCCCCTTCGTCGTAATCATCATCCCGCGCATCCCGAGTGCCCAGAAGCCAATGCCCACGAGCACGATCGAGAGACCGGGCAAGAACGCATGGCGCGCAATATCGAGCATGAAGGGCACGCTGAATTGAGGGATAGCGCCGATCGCGTAGCCACCGGAGAGCGGGAAAACCCGGTAGAGAATCGCGAACAGATACAAGAGAATCAAACCCAGCAAAAACTGTGGGACGGCCGAGAGCGCCATCGCCGGCCCAATCAGGAACCTGAACACTTTGGACGCGCGCGACCATGTGACCAAGGCGCCCAGTAGCGTGCCGAGCGTGAATGAGATCACCAACGACACGAGCAGTAATCCCATCGTCCACGGAAGCGTTCTGCGGATCATCGTCATCACGCGGTTCGGATAGTTCGCGATGGAGTACCCAAAGTCCAACTTGGCGACGTGCTCGAGATAGAGCGCGTATTGGACATAGAGTGGCTTGTCCAGCCCGAACTGCTTGTTGTAGGAGCGCACCATCTCCTCGATCCCGTCTTGCAATGGCCCGCCCTGCGATGCCTGGCTGACGAGGCGGTCTCGCACGGGATTACCGGGCGCCAGCCGTGGCAAGATGAAATTGATCGTCGCCGCCGCCCAGAGAACGATGAGGAACTGGAGAATCCTCCGCACAACATACCCGGCGTTCATCCGCGCTTGCTCCTTTGTCGCATGACCCCGGCACGCACCCCACGGCATCAGTGTGGGGCGCGTGCATACTTCCCGCGCCGCTAGGCCGGTTTCAGGTTGCCGATGAACAGCCCGGCGGCACCGCGGTGCCACGAGGCCGGGGTGGTGTATGGGCTATCCACGTTCGGCCATCCCGTCCAGTACTGGGTATTGACCGGGCAAATCTGATACCACTGCACATTCGGGATGGTCGGCAGGTTCGGAATCCAGATCTCCATCGCCTTGTGCCAAAGGTCCATATACTTCGGTGTGCCCCCGGGGATCGTCGCCATCTCATCGAGGATCTTGTCGTAGTCGGCGTTCTTCCACCGATAGGGATAGAGCGCGGTCTGACCGATCGGGAGCGCGTAGCGGCTGTGATATTGCCGCATGCTGAGATACGGGTCCCGCACCGACGCCGATTGGCCGTCAATCCAGACCTCAATGTCTCCCGTTGCCTGAAGCGTGGCCGCGTTCGTCGGGAACTTGAACGACGCATCGAAGCCCGCCTGCTTGAATTGCTGCGCGATGACGGGTGCGAAGGTCTCGAAGAAGCCCGTCGCATTGCTCATGACAAATTCGAAGCGCTTGCCATCCTTTGCCCAGAAACCGTCCGAGCCTTTCGCGTATCCCTTGCGGGTCATGATCTCCGCCGACTTCTTCGGGTCGTAGGCGTCGATCGGATACTTCTGCAGAATGTCCTGCACCGCGTCGAAGTAGGGCTTCATCACGGGATAGGCCGGGAGCGGCAGCACGGTGAGATCTCCCGAGCCCGCGAAGCCGACGTCAATGATCTGCTTGCGGTTGATGGCGTAGTTGAGCGCCCAACGGATCTCGGGATCGTCGAAGGGTGGCTTCGCGCAGTTGATCTTGATGCAATTCGTCCAGCCGTCAATCGCGCCGTACGGCGCTTTCTTATCCAGTTGGAAGACATCCAGTTTCGGGTTCCGTGAGAGGGCGGTCTTCGTGTCCGCCGGGAGCAAGTTGTGCGAGGAATCGATCTCGCCTGCGGCGAGCAGTTGCGTCAGTTTCGGGTCTTCGAAGTGCGGCAAGATGATGATCCGCTTCATCGCGGGCAGTGGTCGGAAGCCGGTCTTTGCGCCCCACCAGTCGTCGCGCCGGTCCCAGATCTTCTGCGTCGGCGACGAGAAGACCAATTTCCACGGGCCGGTGACGACCGGCCAACCCTTCGAGATGTCGTGATTGGTGAACTTTGCCAGATCCGGCTGCCCTTTGAAAATATGCTCGGGCACGATCGGGAAGCCCTGATCCTGCACCCATTGGAAGTACTGGAGCATGAAGTTCGGGTTCGGCGCATTGAGCGTGAACTTCACATTGAGCGGGTCAATCGCCACGATGTCCTTAACCGCATTCTTCATGTCGAAGGCGAAGTTGAGGGTGGACGCGCTCGCGCCGTTGTCGCGCAGCATGTTAATGGTGAAGACGACATCGCTGCTCGTGAATGGCTGGCCGTCACTCCAGGTGATGTTCGGCCGTAACTTGATCGTCAATTCCGTGAAATCGGCGTTGAAGGCGTAACTCTCCGCCTGATACGGGATCTCCCCTTTGCTGCCGGTCAGCCCCGGGGGGGCGCTCACTTTCTCGGTCCAGACTGAGTCGTAGAAATAGAGCGGCTCGAAGGCGAAATGCCAACCCGTGCGCTGCGCGACGGTCGGCAGGAAGGGGTTGTGGATTTCCGAATCGTTCATCTGAGGGATCGAGTCCGACACGCTCATGATCAGCGTCTGATTGCGGGGTACCTGTGGGATACCGGACGGGGCGGCGGCAGGAGATGCCTGACCCACGGCAGCGGGCGAACTGGCTGCGGACTGCCCGGTCGTCGTGGGCGCGGAGCCGCCAGGCGCCGGAGTCTTGGTTGGCAGGACCACTTCCTGACTGTTGCCACCCCCACACGCCGCCAGGAGGCTCGCGGCGGCGACGGCGCTTGCGGCGACAAGGAACTCACGTCGGTGCAGACGGCGCAGTGTCATAGCGTGTAGCCCTCCCTGATGCTCCGGGACCCACAATCCACAAACTTCACGCACGGCCCGCAAGAGCTGCGCGACAGTACCCAACAGCATAAGCCATGGCGATCTCGTTCTTCCGCTCGCCGAAGACTTTCGGTAAATGCTCCGGCGCGATCGCGCCCCGATAACCGAGTTCGTGGAGGAGCGCGATCGCGGTATCCGGCCGCACCTGGCCTTCGCCGGGGAAGACCTCGTCCACCCGCCCGTCGGCATGGATGACGACATCGCGCACATGGACCATAAAGGTGCGGTCGATGAAGCGGGGAAGCACTGCGCGCACGTCGTCACCGCTCATCGCCATGCAGCCGAAGCAGAAGATCATCCCATTCTCGGGAGTGGGTACGGCATCGAAGAGCGAGTCATACTCCCGCGCGCCCCAAAGTCCCTTCGCAGGTGGCCACGGTGAGTGCGTCGCCAATCTCGTCCCAGCCTGCCGGGCGTGCTCCGAAGCGCAGGCATAAAAGTCGCAGTTGCGCGCGAACTGATCCGCCGCTTCCGCCACCGCGCCATCGAGCGGCGGGTGGAGTGTGACGCATGAAACACCCGCCTCGCCGGCGGCATCGAGATGGCGCGCAAAGGCCGCGAACGTTTCCTTACCTGCTACCGTATCGTCGGCCCACTCGCGCACCGGTTCCTTGACCGGCTCCAGGCCGACGACCTCGATCCCAGCATCGTCGAACGCCTGACGATAGGTTCGAAGTTCAGCGCCAGTTGGCCAGCCGCGCTCGACCGCGTCCGGGATAGACTTCGCCGATTCCTGTACGGCGGTGATCCCTAGCTGACGGCAATAAGCGATGCGCTCGGTGGGGTCATCGGAGACCATGTGGGTGCGCAGGCAAATTTTCACTGCGCCACTCCCACGCGATTCGGCACTGTCACAGGCTGAAGCGGCAGGCGCGCTGCACGGCCTTCGCTGATTGATTGATAGGCCGCCTCGACCAACTCCAACGACGCCCGTGCGTCCTCTCCGTGCGTGAGCGGTTGTGTGCCGTTGAGGACACAATCGAGCAGGTGCTCAATTGCCTCGGCCATCCCCTCCTCCGGCAAACGCGGCGCACCGACGGCTGGCCGCGTCTGGACCTGAAAGACGCCGGGCCCCACATTGCCCGCGATGCTTCCGGAGGTGACCGTGATGACGTCGTGTTCGTCCATCCGAAGTGAGCCATCGCGACCATAGATCTCGATCGGCATCACATCCCAACTGGCTCCCAGGTGCGGATGCTTCAGGACATACGACACGGTTACGTCGCCGACGCAGCCGTTCGCGAACTTAAGCAGAACGAGGCCACTGTCTTCCGTCCGGCGCATCGGGTCGATCATGTCACTTGTCGAAGCGACCGCCTGCACCTCGACGGCCTCGCCGATCAGCCAGCGGAGGAGGTCGAGCGCGTGGATGCCAATGCCGGAGATGACGCCATCGTGCTTCCAGTACCCCTTGAGGCGGGCGGCGTCCATGTGCTGCCAGGCGTACGTGATGTCCTGCAAATACGCACCGCGCACGAGGATCGGATCGCCGACATAGCCAGCGTCCAGCAACGCCTTCAACTTGCGATGGCGATTCTGATAGCGTTTCGTCTGATCCACCATCAGAAGCACGCCGTTCTCCTGACAGGCGGCGATCATCGCGTCCGCCTCCTCGAGCGTATTGGCGATCGGCTTCTCGACGAAAACGTGCTTGCCGGCGTTGGCCGCCTCGATGGCGATCGGCGCATGGAGGTGGTGCGGCAAGCAAAGATCGGCGATCCGCACGTCGGGGTTTGCCAGCGCCTCGGCGACTGACGTATACCAACGATCGGCGCCCCAGCGCTTCGCCGCCGCCTCCGCGAGTTCGGGCCGAACATCAACCGCCGCGACGAGACGCGCCCTCGGGTTCGCCGTGTACGCACTGAAGTGCCCTGCTGATACACCGCCGCAGCCGAAAACCGCTACACCGAGGGGGTCGTGCATGCGATCATTCCTTTCCGCAGATAGCATCGTGCATGTGGACAAGAACATGATGGGTTTCTTAGGCTGGCCGATGTGTGGTAACGTTACCATGCTCCTGCAGAGATCGTCAAGGCCGATTGAGATTGGCCAACTATTCCGGCGCACACCGGCGGCATTTTGACACGGACGCGTCGCGTCTCATACATTGCACGCAGGCCGATGGGTTCGTCGTTCGCGCCACGATCGTGCTGGCCTGTCTCCGGGGTCTCATTAACGAAAGTAGCGGTATGGCGATCAAAATGAAGGACGTCGCGGAACGCGCGGGCGTTTCTCTCATCACCGTCTCTCGCGTCATCAATGGGACGGGCTACGTCCACACGGAGACACGCGCGAAGGTGAGCGCCGCGATCAAAGACCTGCAATACGTCCCGAATCAGATGGCCAGCAGCCTGCGCTCCCGCCAGACCCGAACGATTGCGCTCCTGCTCCCCACGATCACAAACTCATTCTGGACGACGATCGCCCGTGGGGCGGAGGACGAGGCCGAAGCCCGCGGGTACAACCTCTTCTTGTGCAACACGGACTATGATCCGGAAAAAGAGGGGCGCTATTTCGCGGCGGTGATCCGCAATCGTGTTGACGGCATCATCATCGTTCCCACTCCGGTGAGCGCACCGCGTTTGCATCAGTTGCAAGCGCGGCAAATGCCGTTCGTGTTGATTGCGCATAAACTCGACGGCGTCGAGGCGGATGTCATTCGTTCCGACAGTTCCAGTGGCGCGGCGGCACTGACGCGATCCTTGATCGAGGCGGGGTGGCGACGCATCGCCTATGTCGGTGGGCCGCACGCCATGTCGCCCGGACTCGACCGGCTCGAAGGCTATCGAGAAGCGCTCACCGAGAGTGGCATCGCGGTCGATGACAGACTGATCAAAACTGGCGTTACTGACCAAGCCACGGGATACCGGCTGGTGCTCGAGCTCTTCGATGCCGGTGCACATCCCGATGCTATGGTCATTGCCAATAGCCGACTCGCGGTCGGTGCGCTGCGCGCGCTCATCGACACAGGCCGACATATACCCGACGATATCGCGATCGCGACGTACCATGATATCTCCGCATTGGACGATTATTCATCGCTCATGACCACGGTGATTCAACCAGCATACGACATGGGACGACTCGGCGCCCAGCGACTGTTCGAGCGGATTGTCGGCACTCCGCTTCCGGTTGTGGACTGCATCTTGCCGAATCGCATCGTCCCCTTTGGCATGTCCGACCCGGCGGTGCCGTCGAGTAACTACCCGCCCCTGTCAGCAATCGTATCGACCTTCTCTGGTGATCGCCGACCGCTGAATATCGTTTCGTTGCAAAGCGGTAGGGAGTAAACCACGAATCTGCCCAAAGGGCGCCCTTTGGGCAGATTCGTGGTGAGAAATCAGTTACTACGCGACGGCGAAGACGCACTTTCCCGCCGTGTCACCGCGCGTACGCGTGGACAAAAGATCGGCAATGATCGGACTTGGCTCGATCATGTTACCGCGATGGTCGCCTCCATACCCGGGTGGAGACTGCAGAAATACGGGTACACGCCCGGCGTCGCGAAGATGTATCGCCACTGTTGCCCCGGCTGCAAGATCTCGCTGTAGAAACGCCCGTCTGGAGCGGGGATCGCACCGGTGTTATGTGTATGCAGATCGGTGCCGGTGTCGTCGTGTGCCGCGAGGACAGCCTCACTCGGTAACCACTTGCCACTGACGATAGTATGCGGATGGATGTCGTCATTGACGAAGGTGACCGTCACGCCTGCTTTGATCGTCTTCATGCCGCCAATGAAAACGTGCGGCGCAGTTGGATCCGGCACGGACCCTTGCGTCATCATCCCCATATGCACCTCATTCGGCCCCCACGGATCGGTCGCTTGCCGGGGAAATGCGCGGTATCCCCCAAATCCGAAGATGAGATACACGAGAAGCACACCGCCTACCGTTGCCGCCAGTATCCGCCGGGTCGCGCCGCTCATCGGCTGTTTGATGAGGTGACGGGCCAAAGCGGCAACGGCGATGAGGACGTGACCGCACTATCGCTCCCATTCATCTGTCCCTCGATCGCTGGCTCGTTGAGGAACCCGCCAACCGCCTGGTACTTGCCACCAACGAGCGTGCGCCCCTCATGCGCCGATGTGACACCCGGCACCGTGAGGAGCATGATCCCGGCGAGGAAGAGGGCAATGCGCCAGCACCCAGACCGAAGCAACATTATGATCCTCCCCTCATTCGCGCGGGTGCCGCACGTGGTCTATCCGAGAAGGTAGTAATAGGTTTTCAGACATTTCACGGATCAGTGTATCGCTGGCACGGGGCACGCGCAATCCGAAAATGCCCGCGTGCGTCGCCAGGAGAGGAGTGGGGTGGGCATTGATCGCCCGTCGCCTGTGGTCTCGCCGTTCAGCTGAAGGTCCACGAGCCGGTAGATCGTCAGTTGCTTGTGGATGATGTCGCCCTTCTCACTCTTTTCGTCTTTCCCGTTGGACTCCCAGCGATACTGGGCATCGTAGCGCTGGAACAGATCAAAGAACCCAACGGACGCGAAAAGGGACAAGGGATGGCGATTGCAGGGATCATCGTTGGCGGTCTAATGTTCTTCGGTTTGCTTATGTACTTTATAGGAAACTGATCGGTGTGCGCTGGGCAGCGACGGCACGATAGCGACGGTAGAAGGAGCAATGGCTCAGTCTGAAATGGGCGGGGCCGGATTTGGCCTGTCAGGCACAAGGGGTCAGTGGCTTAACCACAGGTTGACCCCATAGAGTACGAACGCCGCGCCGAACAATGACGTAAACACTGCGTTGAAGCCACTAACCTGGGCCTGTGGACGCTTATTGTGCAACCATACCAAGTGGGGATAAGCGATACACAGGCATCCTACGACGATGGGGAGCCATGCGGGGGAGTGGCACCATTGTTGCCGTTAGGCCACGCGGCGATAATTCCGAAAAAACCGATAAGCACATAGCCAGCTACGATCATGCCCTATGCCGCCTTCTCCCTCACCGTGCCGCCGTCCGTGCGTTCCTCCAGTTTCATCTTTGCGGCTCAGACTATCGTGGACATTACTACGAGGCACCGAAGGATTCAAACTGAGCCACTACCCGCCGGTGATCATGTGGATGGGATAGCCGATAATGCCATTGTTGCATGCACAAAGGGTGGGATGGTATACTGCTGCATCGCCGCAAAAGCGGCGCCCCAAACAGGTGCTGATGTGAGAAATGCAGGTGGGGTACACCGCGTGAGGCTTGTGCCGTACGCGGGCAATCGGTGCATCGGCGGGGAGAAACGGTCGTAGGGTCAGCCGCCGTTGGGCTGCCCATCGCCCCGGGAAGGGGAGGTAAATCGGTATGGCAGTAGCGAAGGCGCCAGCCAGCAAAACCAAGAAGGGGTCGTGGGACGGGCAAGGTCCGCTCCTCGACGTGTCAAATCTCAAGACGCAGTTCTTCACGCAAGACGGCGTCGTCAAGGCCGTGGATGGCGTCTCGTTTCACGTCAATCCTGGTGAAACGCTCGGCATCGTCGGCGAGTCCGGCTGCGGCAAGTCCATTACGGCGCTCTCGTTGATGCGCCTGATCCCGACGCCGCCCGGCAAGATCGTGGAAGGCAAGATCGTCTTCCAAGGCGACAACATCCTTGAAATGAGCGATGAGGAAGTGCGCAATGTCCGGGGCAACCGGATCGCGATGATCTTCCAGGACCCGATGACCTCGCTTAACCCCGTGCTCACTGTCAACCGCCAGATCAGCGAGGCAGTGATGCTCCACCTCGGCATGTCGAAGGCGGAGGCGCGCGAGCGGTCAGTGGAGCTGCTCAAAATGGTCGGCATTCCGAATGCCGAGGAGCGGATCAATCAGTATCCGCACCAGTTCTCCGGCGGTATGCGCCAGCGCGTGATGATCGCGATGGCGCTTTCCTGCAACCCGGACCTGATCATCGCCGATGAGCCGACGACGGCGCTTGACGTGACGATCCAGGCGCAAATCCTCGAACTACTGAAGAAGATTCAGCAGGATCGCGGCACCGGCCTCATCATGATCACCCACGATCTCGGTGTCGTCGCCGGAATGACGGACCGCACGAACGTCATGTACGCGGGGCACATCGTGGAGACTGCGTCCACCGACGAACTGTTC
>JBBSFO010000034.1:0-16129 GCA_038238655.1 Thermomicrobiales bacterium
GAGTAACGCGACAAGCAACGTGACGAACTTGCTGTTCCTGCGACCCTAAACGCGGTGCGGCGAGTTTCTCCTATGAGGCACCCGATGTCTCTGCCTGCTGGAGACGCCGGTTTACGCCTGCATCAGCGCGCCGCTTTGCGACGAAGGGTGAGGCGAAGAAAAAGAGCGCCAAGAGCAGGATATTGTCAATGAACGGGATGCCCATCGTGAGATAGATTCCCAGATGCATCCCGATCAGGCCGATCGCCCAGAGTTTGTGCAAGGATGGGCGAAACCACATGACGATTGACAGTAACTCCAGACAGATCGTGCCCAGATAGACCGGCCACCCCAACAGCGGATGCGCTATAAAGAGCGGCCCCAGCAGAGTCTGCGATCGTGTTTGGAGTAGCCCGTCGGCGGTTTGGAGTGCCAAGGCGTCCGGGGAAAATGCGTTTGCCTGCCCGTGAAACAGCTGAATGAACCCCTCTTGCACTTTCCACAAGCCGCTCATTGTATAGACGAGCAGGATCATGCCCTGGCAGCCCCAAAAGAGGCAGAGATAGTTTCCCTTTTGCTGACCGGTGAGGGAAGCCTGCCTGACCCAGCCACCGGGCAGAAAGATGAGAAGCAACGACGTGAGGACCCAGAGGTGGTAGCCATGGTTGATCTTCCCGAATGAACTGGCGAGCGCGGCGTATTCGAGGAGTCCGATGAACGCGAGCGTTCGGGCGATGCGGCCGTGTGGGAAAATCGCTGCCGCGAGTGTCCCAATCGAGAGTATCGCGTAGATGAGACCGATACCCAGATTGACAGGGAAAAGCGGTAGCCAGCTTATCGGCCAGAGCGGGAGCAGTTGCGCGATGCTCTCCGGATGCGGTCCGTGTAAGAGCATCGTCAAGGCAAAATACAGCGCTGCGATGTAGTACATGCCAACGAGGGAACGCGCTGTGGCAAATGACGCTTGGCTCGCTTCCGGCTGGTGGGGAAGTGGTGTGGAGCGTAGGACCTTGGTGCTGATTGCTCTAATGTGTACCCGCATATGCCTACAAGACCCCGACGGTATAGCCGTGCAGGATCTGCGTGCTGTAGCGTCCCGTCTCCCATCGCTCAATCGGGCTATACCTGGTGCGGACCAGCGCATAGGCCAGGGGTGGGTGCAGGTACCGCTCCTCAAAGAATGCGCGAAGGGTTTGGACCGTTTGCCAATCCCGCCTGGCGTACGCTTTGCCCATCGCCTGGATGGTGAAATACGCGTCTACGGAGTTGGTGCGGCGTGCGACTCCGGCTGCGTCGCGAAAGAGAACTGCGTTGTCGCCGACCGATGTGTAGATGAGGATATCGTATTCGCTTCTGACTCTTGGGGGCACCTTGTCAAAGAGCCGCCAGGAGAAAAAGGGAAACGTCTCCTGGTAGTGACTCGCCGCGCCGACGATAAAATAGGACACCAAGAAGAGATACACCGCGATCTGAACGCTACGTGACCCAGTGTGCCCTGCTTGTTGCTGTGCTTTCGATTGTCCCATCCGGTTACAATGTAGCATAAACGAAAATAGTTGAATAGTCGAGTCGAAAAATCTCTGCGAGGAGAACGAGGACACATCTCCTGACGTTTCGGCCTGATGTGGCTCTTCTCGGGTGTAAGTTTTAACGAAAAGCGTATACTTTTCCCTCGAAAATCCCTCCCTTCATGCCGGGATTGACTCCGCTTCTGGCATGGATGCCCAATCCACGGCACATGGCCGAAAAAGAACGCCGAGTGGTGGCGGCACAAGATAGAGACGAATCAACGGCGCGACGCGGATACCAACCGCGAACTCGCCGATGCCGATTGGTTAGTAATGCGCGTTTGGGAACACGAGAACGCTGAAGAATCGGCGCTTCGGATTGCGGCGACGGTCCGAGCCCGTATGCCGGGTTCAGCGTGTTACCGAGACGAGGGCGGAAATCAGCACGTAACCTAATCGGAGAGCATCGATAAGAACGGCGAAGGCATCGCTTTCGCCTGCCGATCCATCACGATCCCCCAGACCTCTTCGGCCTCCGTTCGCGCCACCGGCTTCGCGTCGCCATGCGCCGCCCGATTTCGCACCGCGCGCAACCGCGAAATAAAGACCGGCACGGTTCGCCACAGTTCGGTCGCGTGGAAGAAGCGCCGTTCGAGGAACGCCTTCGCCGCTGCCAGGTCGCCGCACAGCGCGAGTAGCCGCTCCGACTCGTCCAGCGTTGGCGGGATGTTGCGCGGTAGCGAAATCATTTTGCCGTTCGCGACAAGACTCCGCTCTCCCTGCAACTTCGCGACAAGCGGGCCGGTAACATGGCGGTGCAACTCGCGCTCGAAGGCACGGGCGATGGCGACCACCGCCTCAGCGGGTGCGCTCTCGCGGATCGGGCCGGGGAGAAGCGGGGGCGGTGTCAGCAATAAGAAGGACGCACGCACGAGTTCGTTGCGCGATTGATCGTCCAAGAGCGTCCAGATGGGTTTGAGGGCGGCCTCGGTCTCTTCCCACGCCTTCACTTCCGCCGCCTGTATCCGTGCCTCCATCGGGTCCACTTGCGGGGCAACGTCACGCTTCACCAGCGCCTCGATGTGCGCGAGCATCGTTTGCATCTGTGCGCTCATTTCTGCCCGGAGCGATTGCAGTTCGGAGAGCGCGACGAACTGCGAGAGGTCAATCGCCGGGGGCGGCGGGGTGGCGAGTTCGTCGGTCTGATCCGGTATCGCCGCGACTATAACAGTCTCCGACGTTATGGGCGGGGCGGACTGCTCCGTCCCGAGGAGATCGAGGAGCGGCAAGGCTTCCACCGCGACCGGGTTGGTGACGACCCGCGCGTGTGCAACGAGTGTAGCGAAGGACGTTGCCGTCGTGCGCTCGAAGATGTCCTGCGGCACCTTGACGAACTGCCACGGGACGCTCGTCAGCCGGGTCGCGTCGGCGCACCACTGCGCGGCGCGGGCGTCTTTCTGGGCCACGTCCGCATCCTCGCGTCCCTTCGTCTCCACGAGGTACATGCCGTCGGCGGTCTTGACCACGAAGTCGGGACGGTAGAAGCGCAGTTTGCCGGTCGTGCTGACATACTCGATGGTGAAGCGCATCTGCGTGACGATCTTCGCGTACGCCTCCACATCGGGCACGATGTCGAAGAACTCGGCCATCTCCCGTTCGAGCGCACTATCGCAGGCGATGAGGTTGAAGACGGTCTTCTTGCCGGGATAGGTCGCGCCGCTCCACGGGAAGTCGCCACAGGTCGCCACCGAGAGCGCGGCGTTCTCTTCCTCCGGCTCCTGCTCGATGACGCTGATGTGGTTGATGGCGTCCACGAACGCACCGACCAGCGTTTCCCCGACTTCCTCATCCAGCAGCCGCCGGAGGATCGTGCGCTTCTCCCACTGCGTCGGGCCGCCGAAGAGCACCTTCGCGACGTACTCGCGCACGAGCGGGGCGATGACGTTGAACCGGCCGGGGAACTTTGTCGTCCGCAGAATGCGCTCGGTCCAGTAGGCGATGATGTCGTTCGGCACGGCGGGATAGGGGAGGCGGAGTTTGAAGGAGTCCTTCTTCTCGCGCGTGATGGCGTCGATCCGCAGATATTCCTGCACCTCGTTCTCGGTGTAACTGCCGATCGCGACGGTGCGGACCGGGATCTGGTCGAGCGTCAGGCCGGCGAGCGTGTCGGCGGACTTATAGAGTGCGGGGGTGAGGCGGGGAAGTCCCACATCGTACCGGTCGCGGCGCTCCGGTTGCACGGCGACGATGACGAACTTCGGCGGCTGCTTGATGTCGCCCGTGCCGAACTCGACGCCCTCCTCCTCGAGACCGAGGACGAACCGCTCGAATCCGGGCGTGCCGATCACATCCACCTGCTCGTCCCAGCCGGAGTTCGGACCCATCGGGGACATGAGGCGGACGCCCCGCCCGATCGTCTGCTCCGGGAGGATGTTCGCCTTCGCGGTAAAGGCGCGGATGCCGACGATGACGGTAACGTTCTTCACGTCCCAGCCCTCGCGGAGCATCAGCACGCTGACGATCACCTGCGTCGGGTTGTCGGCATAGTCCACGGTACGCGCGAGTTCGCGTAGGCGGTCAAGTTCTTCCCGGTCTTTCTTGGTGCGCGCCTCTTCTTTGATTTCGCCCTTGCGATTGGTGTGAATGGTGAGGACGCGCTGGCGACCATCCGACAGGTCGCGGAGATCGGGCAACGTCTTGAGGTATGCGGCAACTTCATCGGCGTCCTTGGTGTCCTCGGCCATTACGAAGAGGATGGGCTTCAGCCCCGTGTGCTTCAGTTTGGCGGTGTAATCGCGCCAGCGCTGCACACCGGCGTCGAGCCACATCCGGTACTTCATGCTCGCGTTCGGCGAGACGCCCTCCTTTGCATCGGAGAGGCGGCCGAGATAGGGGCGCTTGACGATGCCGTCCTCGATGGCGGTCGCGAGCGGGTAATCCACGAGGATGTGATCGAAGAGCCGCCCGTTCTGGTCCTTCGGCGTGGCGGAGAAATCGAGGACAGCAGTCAGGCCGGTGTCGTGCGCTGCCTTCAGGCGCGAGTTCGTGTCCAGAATCGCTCTGTACCACGCGAGGTCGACGTCGTGGACGTGATGCGCCTCGTCATTGAGAATCAGCAGATCATCATGCGAGGCGACGCGCTCGATGAGCGGCACCTCGACCGTCGTGATCGCTTTCGCCTTTGGCTTCGCCCCGGCGAACGTGGTGATCAGATCGAGCCCGGCGAGCGGGTCATCATCCCCGGCGGGTACGAGGCTATCCTCGCCGTCTTCCTTGGGGACATACAACTGGTGAATGTTCGTCAGATAGAGCACACCGCGCGTGTGGATCGGCGTCGTGGCGTCGCGACGGATCACCTGCATCTTGAACTCCGGCCACCATTCCTCCGGCACGCAGGGATCATCTTTGAAGATGCGCCCGTCGCCGAAGTCGTCTGCAAGGCGTTCGTAGACGATGACGTTCGGGGCGATGAGCAGGAAGTGCGTTGCCATCGGAGATTCCGGCTCGAAGAGTTTGTGGAAATAGGACCAGACAATGGCGAGGCTCATCACCTTCGTCTTGCCGCTGCCCGTCGCCATCTTCGCCGCATAGCGCGGGTAGAGATCGTCCGCAGGCGCGTAGTAGCGCGGTGCGCGGTTGGTGAGTTTCATCAAATCCTGCAATCGGCGGGTCTTGTTGACTTCGTGGCAGAAAATGAAGGCCTCGACGGCCTCACGCTGGGCGAAGTAGTAGCGCCACGGCACATTACCGACAAGATGTTCCTCGGTGAACCACCAGGAGAGGAGCCGCTGCGTCGTCGGAGACGCGCCGGGATAGCCTGCCGCTCGCCAGTCGGCTACTTGTTGGCGGAGAACGGGGACAAAGAGCGCATCCGATTGACGGCGCGTGGGCGTATCTGGGATTTCGTAGGCATCGCCGACGCGATGGGACACTACATTGATGCGCGGTTGGAAAGCCGCTGCCGTCGCGACCGCCTGCCGCCGCCTCACGGGACATCAACCTTACGGCTGACCGTCGTGTCGTTGCCGAAGATGTCCACGACCTTGACAACTACGGTGTACGTGCCGGGGGCAGTGTAGTCATGCGGCTCGGAAGTCAGGGCGAGGGTCCGATCTTTGCGCGTGCGAAACTGCTGCCACATATTGTGGAAGGTATCCCGCTCGCCGGGAAGCGTATTCTTGCCGAACTCCCAATCCACCGACCAGTAATCGATGTAATCCTGCCAGCGCATCACGCGGTCGCGAAGCACGTCCGGGAGCGTGTCGGGCGGGACGATGAAGTCTTCGAGGTGGACGTGATAGGAGCGGCGCTGCCCGGACAGCGGCTCGACGGCGATTTGCAACGAGGCAAGTTCGGGGAAGGTCAGCTTGCCTTCCTCGAAGAGTTTGCGGGCGCGACCATCCAACATCTCTTTGGGAATCTGGATCAGCCGGAGGTCCACGCCGCGCATCTTCGCGTCCTCTTTGACCGTCTCGTTCGACTCGAAATCCCACTCCCATCCCAAGATGTCGAGATGCCGGAAGCCAAGGGTGAGCGCGGCTTCGGACGCCTCGAACGCCTCCATGCGCGAGACGGATTCAGCGAGCGGGCCGACGTGGACCGCTCTGCCGCCTTTCTCGCCGTGAATGCGACCCGAGCCGTCAAGCGAACGGGCGTGATAGAAGGCGAGCATCGTACGGATGTAATCCTGCGCTCGCTTCCTAGCCGTAAGGTCATCTACCTTTTCGTCATCGGCTCCTCGCCAGAACTGTTGTTCATAGTGGCCGAGGTTGAGAATCTCGAACCCGCGACAGCGCTCGTTGTCCTCGCCACGCCAAGCCAGCAGACGTTTCCTAGTTGTATGAACGGCAAATCGACCAAGGTCACAAGCCATCCATCGCCGCCCAAGGCGCTCGGCGACCGCAGCGGTTGTGCCTGAACCAACAAAGCAATCAAAAACAAGGTCACCGGGATTCGACGATGCACTGAGGATCCGTTCCAGCAACGCTTCGGGTTTCTGTGTCCGGTACTCTAGTAACGTATCGCTTCCAGAGTAACCGCGGACTTGGCTAATGTCTGTCCAGAGGTCCGGCACGACTGTGCCCTTGCTCTCGTCCAAATATCTCTTTAGCTTGAGAGTTTTACGTGCTCCGCCAGTCACTATAATGAGTCCTTGCTCATCTAGTTCCCGCATCCTCTCTTTGGTGTACCTCCAACCTTTGAGAGGGGGCGCGATACCTTTGTACTCGTACGTGAGGTTCGGGCGGGGGTTGGGGCTGCTAAGATCGGCTAGGTTGAATCGTCGTCCGCTTTCGTCGATTTTGCTGTACCAAGAGTCGGCCGTCTTATCCGAGAGCGGGACTCGCTGGATATTGAAGGTCAAATCATCGGACTTCTGGTAGAAGAATATCGTGTCATGCACTGCAGCGAACGTCTTTGCATCGTTGTGTGCATCTGACCGCTTCCAGATAATCTCACTCACGAGATTATCCATCCCGAACACCTCGTCTAACACAGCCTTTGCATAATGGCCCACGTGCCAATCTAGGTGAACATAGATGCTGCCCGTATCGGCGAGAAGAGTCCGAAGCAACAAAGCTGTCTCGTAGAACCATTGAAGGTAAGAGTCGAGACCACGCCCCCATGTGTCAATGTACGCATGCCGTTCTATGATGCTTGGTTCTTTAGTGACGGCTTCATCGCCGACTTCGACCTGCAAGGAAAAGTCAGCACCCGTGTCGAACGGCGGGTCGATGTAGATGAGGTCCACCTGCCCGGCGTACCGCTCGGCAAGCGCGGCCATTGCCAGTTTGTTGTCGCCCCAGATGAGTTTGTTTTTCCAGCCCTGCGGGAGGGCGGTCCGGGCGTCGTCGGGCGCGCTAAAGAGCGTCAGTTGCTGGCGGGGTTCGTTGATGGTCTCGATGGTCTGGAAAGGGAGCACGGGCACGTCAATCTCGGCCTTCTTGCCTTCCCACTCTAGCCGGACGCCCCGCTTCGCCCCGTTCGCCGGGGGCGCAAACCGTCGCACCTGTGGCGCGCGCTCAACCGCCATGTTTGCTCTCCCTACCCACAACCGCTGTCCTTCACTTACCGATCATCACCTGTGTTAACGGGCGGCATATCGAAATGGTGTGCCACGATCATACCAATCATTAGTGATTCACTGCAGATCGGCGATCGGGTTCCGGTCGTGTTAGAGGAAAGGAGTGAAGCGCTACCTGGCTACCGCCATTGTTCACTCGTCCGCGTCTATCTCCTTGAGAAGCGCCGCCTCGTATTCGTCCAATGCCTCGTTATACCGCCCGTTGCTATGGCTATCCCGCCCGTAGCGCGATTCCGGCCCATACTCGGTCGGCTGCTTCACGGGCTTCGCTTCCCGGACGATCCTGTGGAACACTTCGCGATGCTCTGCATCGGTCTCCGGACCGTGCCCGCGTGCCTCACGGATATCCGCAAGAAACTGTTCGCGATCAATCCCTTTGAAGGCACCGGCACCGGCGTGGATCGCCGCGCGCATCTTCTCGGGGTCATAGAACGCGAAGGGGTCTTCCGGCTCGATCCGATACCGGACGCCGTTGTGCTCAATCACGACCGGCTGCCCGGCCGCTTCTTCAAGTCGCCGGGCAAGTTCGTCTTCGGCATGAAGGATGATCTCGTCTTTGTGCATGGTCGTTCCCTTATGTCCGGTACAGGCTCAGTCCTGCGATGTCGTCGTAGTCTTGGGTGTTGTATGTCACCAGTTCCAACTCATGAAAGAGTGCCGTTGCGGCAATCTGGAGATCAAGCGCACGATCGCGGGTTCGGATGCCCTGCTGTCTGAGCTCATACCGCATTTTCGCGCCGCGTTTCGCAACATCACTATCAAAGGTGAGAATCGTCAGGTCCGCAAAGAGCTTTCCATACTCCTGCTCGACCTGCATCGAGTCGGCTGCCCGATGCACCCCATCCCAGACTTCCATTTGCGTCACGCTGCTCACAAAAAACGGCTCACTGGAGAGCCCCGCAAGCGTGACGAGCAACTGAATGGTGTCAGCATCTGCATTGAGATAGCGGATGATGACATTGGTATCAAGGAGGTAGCGCATTATTCGGCGGGACGCCCCGTGCTGTTTTGGGTGCGTTCCGCATAGATATCCCGCTCAAGTTGCTCAGCGTCCACCCCCGCACGTTTCAGGATGCCGGCACTGGCATAGATGGCGCGAATCATCCGTTCCGGATCGTACGGCTTCTTCGTCTTTGACGCGTCGACACGATACACCGCTTCGCCGGTATCCACTTGGATAGGCGACGCTGCTGCTTCTCTGAGCAGTCTCGCCGTCTCACTATCGGGGCTCACTTTGTAGTCGCGTGGTTGTGCATTCATGTTCTGTTCCTTTCCTGTCACCGGACGCATTATATCATACTACAGAAAGGTTATTTATTTTCTCCCATGAGAATATCGAGAAACTCCTCCCCGCGAATGATCGTGATCCCGTTGTGTCCTTTGATGTCGAGCAAGTCCCGGTCTTCGCTCACGAGATAATCTGCGTCTGCGGCAATCGCCGTTGCCAGAAACTTGTCGTCCTTGGGATCACGGCTCACAGCGGGGATATCGGTCACGTCCACCGCTTCGGCTGCTTGCAGGATCGCGATAATGGCTGCGGGGTCACGGCCAGGAAGCGTACGAAAGAGGCGGTTCACTTCCGGGCGGCGCAGCACGTCGAGAACTTCAAGCACAATCGGTTCTGAAATAACGAGCGTGTAGGAATCGGCATAGTCATACACGATGTGTCCCCAGCGGCTCAGAGGATTGATGAGCGCACGGACAAAGCCCACCGTATCGAAGACAACTCTCATCGCGCTCGCAAACGCACGGCCACCACCGCATCATCAATCGCGGCGTCAATCTGCTCCTCCGTGTAGCCTTTCTCCTCTGCCTCCGCCCGAACGGGCGCGAAATAGGCATGGAGTTCTTTCAGCCAGGGGGAGCCTTGCGTCTCTTTGACTTCTACCGGTTTGATGAGCACCCCGTCTTCCGTTGTGGTCACGGAAACCAGATCGCCTTTCTTGAGGCCGGTCTTCCTGCGCACGTCGGCAGGCAGGGTTACTTGCCCCTTCTCCTGAACGCGAATCAGTTTTGGTCCTTGCTGTTCCGGTCGTGCCATGGTCATACCTCCGAAAGTCATACCTTTTGTGAGTATAGCAAGCCGCTTGCTATCGTGTCAAGCAGTCATATCAGTAGCGAAGGGGAAGCGAACAGTATTGCTCAGCCATCGTTGGGCGTGGGTATGCGGTTATCAGGAGGGGTCGACGTCATCCCGTACTTCTCTTCGATCAACTTCCCCCGAATCTCTCTGCCGGACTCGATCAACTCCTCAAGCGTCAAGCCTTTCGCCCGCAACGCTTCGCCGATCTGGTCGAGGGCCTGCATCGCCAGCACTTCCTGCGGCGTGATGAGGATCCCTTCGTCCGTCTGGGTGACGGAGACAAAATCCCCTTTCTTGAGGCCATACTTGCGCCGCACATTCGCAGGCAGGGTCACTTGTCCCTTCTCCTGGACGCGCACGAGTTTGGGTTGCGGGTTGCGTTCCGGTGCTGCCATGGTCATCCCTCCATTAGTCATACTTCATGGCAGTATAGCGGATAGATTGCTTTGTATCAATCATTGGGTTCACTGTTTCAAATGCCGGATTCGCGCTCGTCACCTGTCGTTTTGCTACTACCGTCGGGCGCTGCCCGGTGCCTTCGCACCAACGATCGCTCGCCAGCCGCCAACCACATCGGATTACGCTGTGGCATGCTCTCGTTTGGCTTTCACCGCAGCGCGCGCCAGCATCTTCATGAAAATCCGCCCCTGCGTCGGTGTCCAGGTCTCGGGCTTGGAGAAATCACTCTCCTTGAGGATGAGCAGTTCTTCCTGCGTCAGGCCGCGTACTTCCTGGGCGAACAGTTCCTTGAGCTCCTCCGTCGTGACGCCGATCGCCGCACGGAACTGGTGATAGCGGCTGAGGTCGTCTTTCTTCGTCGCACTCATGCCGCCTCCCTCCCCTCCGCCGATGCGACAGGCAAGCGGTAGCCGTTCTTCGCAAAGACGGCATCGAAGCCGAAAAGGTCTTTGGTCTGATATTGGTCGGCGAGCGCCATCACGAAACAGTCGGTCAGGCTCACGCCGCCTGGAAGGGTGGAGACTCGGCCGAGTGCCGCAGTGCGCAGGTCGGCTGTCGTCTCGACCATCACGTACTCGCGGGAGGAGAGCAGCCATCGCCCCACCGAAGCGGCCACATCATGGCCCGTCTTCTTGCCGAGGGTATTCACCGTCTCGGTGAAGATTTCGCCGGAGACGATCAGGGGGCGTTTCGCTGCGGCTAACTGTGTACTCGCCGCGAGTGCCCGGGCGTGGTTACTGTCGGTGACGGAGACGAGGGAGATGAGGCCGCTGGTATCGACAATCACGGGTGTATTCATACTTCTTCGTAGAGATATTTGTCGATGTTTCGCGAGAGGTCGGGCGGTCCTTTGATCCCCAGCTCCTCACCCAAACGCGCCAGCGCGAGGAGCGCTTCCCCTGCGGTTCGGGCGGGTTGCATGTGGGCAAATCCGGCGTGGAGCACTTCACGGATCACCTGCGCCTCGGGCTTCCGCTCGGACGCCGCAGTGAGGGAAATCTGCTGATCGAGATCCTCGGTGAGATAAACTTGTTTGCGTATCATGGCATATACTGTATAGCACATGGTGTTATAGTTGTCAACCACTATTTATATGATGCCGCCCGCTTCTTCTCGATCATCAGCCGTCGCCGCGCCCGCACCTTCGCGAGCACTTTCCGCCGCGCATCGCGCGCCGCCCGCCATGCTTCACGGTCTGTGGAAATAGCGATGCGACGGGGCGGCACGCAACTCATCGTCTCCCCTCCCCTTGCTCATCCATCTCCATCGGCCCAATGAGCCGGACCATGTCGTTGCTCGGTACATGAATCCAGCGCGGTGTGCCCAGTTTCGTCCGCATCACCCCGCCAAGCATCACCAGTTTCGGCGTGTAGGTATCGAAGCGCACGCGGCTCCACGTCTCCCGCAATACCGGATCCCGTTCTTCGGGGTGCCGGTAGTGCTCGATCCAGACGAAGGGCTCCGGCTGCTCGAACCGCTCGGGGAAGTGCTTCGCCCCGATCTCCGCCGCGATATATTCTGTCATATTTGTAATTGATGTATTACGATTCTCTTCTAATTGCGAAACGACAATGACCGGCGGCAGGGTCGCCTTCGCAAAGAGCCGCACCCGGCAGATCCCGCCCTCGTCATAATATCCCCGATACGCGAAACGGAAGTCCGCCGTTTTTGGTAATGGCCGCTCTCCCCGTTCCTCGGGCGGCACGAAGCGCACGTACTCGCTCATCGCGCCCCCTCCCCATCCTCGGCAGGCGGGCAGTGATCGCCGAAGGCCGTCAGCATGACGTGACTCAGCGTCCGCACCGTGTCGAGATTGCGCTGCACCACGACGGGGTTTCTGGCCCAGGTCGCGATGTACGGCACGCTGTAGCTGCTCGTGTCGATGCCGTAATGGTCGAGGAGCACGAAGGCGACCGACTCCGCCACCGTCTCCGCGTCGGCCATCTCCACGCCGTCGCGCCGGTGATCGGCCAGCATGTGCGCCGCCTCGTGCGCCAGGGTCTTCAGTTCCCGGATGCCGGTGAGGTCCGCGCGCACGCCGACTTCCCGCTTGTCCGGATTCCAGTACCCCCGCTTCGTGCCGTCGTGGTCGCGGACGACGGCCACGCCCCGCTCGTCGATGAAGCGGAGCAAGGCGACCTTGAGCTCCAGGGAGCGCACCGTCTCGTCCTCGGTCAGGTCGTCGGGCCGGGGTTCGTGCGGCAGCGGCTTGCCCTCGGTCTGGGAGACGTCGAAGACCGTCGCCGCCGTGAAGCCCCGGAGCACCTTGACCGGCTCGCCCGATGCCTCGTCCTCGATGGTCTGGTGCATCGGCCGGATGATTGTGATGCCCTTCTCCCCCTGCCGGACGTTGCGACCCATGCTCTTCCAGCCGGTCGTGCCCGCCTTATTCCCGTAGCCCATCACTTTCGTCGCGTCGGGATACTGCGCGAGGATTAGATATATTGAATGGACTACCTCGAGCCGGAGCGTCCGGCGGGCTATGCTGACTGACGGGGAGGGATCGGTAATGTCCGCACTGCACGGCTACGAGATATCCGAGGAACCGTCGGCGGCATCCCTGTACCTTTTATGTTCCCCGGAGGGCACCGTTGTCGAACCAGTCAGGGAGTACCTCCTTGAACTGACGGCCTCCGACTACAGCCCCGCCTCCGTCAAGTCCTACGCGTATGCTCTCCTCGATTGGTTCCGCTTCCTCCACATCACCGATCTCGCGTGGTGCGACGCCGGGCGCGCCAACGTGCGCGATTACGTCTTGCACCTGCGCGCCGCCGAGAATCCTTACCGTCGCCGAACGAAGGCGGGCGCGCCGGCACCCGGCGCGGTCAACCCGCGCACCGGCAAGCCATCGCTCGCTACCGGCTACACCGCCGCGACCATCAACCATCGCCTCAGCATCATCAAGAGCTTCTATGACTATCAGCGCGGGCGCGGTTCCGGACCGACGCTCAATCCCGTCCCCTCGCGCCCAGCGGGCGACCGCCCGAACGCCCATCGCACCCCCGACGATCCCTGGCTGTCGGTGCGGCGTGCCCCCTATCGCCAGAAAGAACCGGCGCGGCCACCGCGGGCGATCACCGAGCCGCTCTGGGAGGAGGTCTTCCATGCCCTCGGCCACGACCGGGACCGCGCCATCTTCTGCCTGCTCATCTCCGCGGCGTGTCGGGCCGGCGAACTGCTCCAGATGACGCCGCGGGATATCGACTGGGGCGGGCAAGCCGTCCGGCTGATCACCAAGGGCACCCGGGCCGCACAGTGGGTCGCCGCCTCCCCCGACTTCTTCCGCTGGCTCGCCCGCTACCTCAGTGAGCGCGGGGAGACTGCCCCTGCTGCGCCCCTCTGGCAGACCGTGCGCATGCCCTATCGCCCCCTGAACTACCAGGCGCTGCGCAAGATCCTCGCGCGCATCAACGCGACCCTCGACACCAATCTCGTCCTGCACGACTTCCGCCACACCTGCGCGGTGCGCCTGGCGAGCGATCCCGCCGTGCCGCTCATCGACGTGCAGGCGCATCTGCGGCACAAGCATCTCTCGACGACCGAGCTCTACCTGCGGGCCCGCCCCGAAGAAGTCATCGCTCGGGTGCAGGCGCACCACCGCGCGTACGACGCTCCCGCACCGCCGCCGGACACCGCCGCCGCGGCTGGCGCGTGGCACTACGACCCGGCCGACCTCGCGATCCTCCTCGGCGACACGCGGGAGAGTGAATGACGCCGCCCGACCACGAGAGCCGCCCCGCCGTGGAAGCGCGCGTCCTCCGACACGCCGCGCGGTATCACGACAAGCACGGCGTATCGCGGCGACGGCTCGGCCTCGCGGTCGTCCTCGATTGGCTGGAGCGGGCGGACGGTGCGACGTGGCAGGGGCGCTGGGACCACAGCGGGGAGATCGCTCCTGACTGGTTGGTGGCGGCCGGCGCGCGGACCCCGACGGAACGGACACGCGCCACCGTCGCCCTCCACACGCTCATCCTCGAAGGCGTCATCCGCCCGAGCTATCCCTGGCTCTTCCGCACCCGGCAACACCGGCTCTACGCGAACCTGCGCCTCACCGTCGCGGGCGACGCCTTCGCGACCATCCTCGCCAGCGCGCCCGCCGTCGGGGCCAGCGGCGGCAGCGTCAAGCAGGCCGAGTTGGTCCTCGGCAGGATCGTCATTCATACGGGCAAGCGCCTCACGGAGATCACGACGGCGGACCTGCTGGAGTATAGCGCCGCGATCGGCGCGACCGGCCGCTTCGCGAGCGGGCTGCGCGTCGCCCACCAACTGCTCCGCCACGCCGGGTACATCGCCGATCCGCCGCTCTCCGCCGGCTCCGCCTATCGCCTCAGCAAACCCTCAATCGCCCAGCTTGTGGACCGGCAGGGCATCGTTTGCACCGCGATCCGCGATCTGCTGGTCATGTATCTCGAGGAGCGGGCGGCGGGCATGGACTACCCGTCCGCCACCCAGCTGACGACCCGCCTGGCGAAGATGTTCTGGCGCGACATCGAACGCCATCACGCGGGCATCGACACGATCACCCTGCCCCGTGCGGTGATCGCGGCGTGGAAGCAACGCAACGAGGTCCTCCCCGACGGCCGGCCGCGCAAGAACTTCAACGAGCTCTTCATGGTCGTCCGCAGCTTCTACCTCGACCTCCTGCAATGGGCGGTGGAGGATCCCGACCGCTGGGCGCGGTATGCCTGCCCTAGCCCGATCTCCGCCGCCGACATGCGCGCCTACCGCCATGTCCTCCTCCACCGCCAGGCGCGGATGCACGCGCGGACGCGCACCCTGGGTCCGCTGCTCCCCCGCTTCCTCGCCGACGTGCGCGCCCATCGCGCCTTCGCCCGCCACCTGCTCACCGAAGTGGCGGCCTGTCCCGACGGTGGCACCTTCACTCTCGACGGCCGCGCGTATCGGCGGCTCCCCTCTCCCCGCGCGGAGAGCAAGCGCCGGTTCGGGTCGGCTCCCCTCCGGGTGCAACCGGTCGGCGCGCCCGACGCACCGGTGACGAACTGCCACGACCTCGAGGATGCAGCGTTCTGGACATGGGCGGTCGTCGAGGTCCTGCGCTTGACCGGCGTCCGGTCGGAAGAACTGCTCGAACTCACCCACCTGAGCATTCACCGCTACACGATGCCCGACGGGCAACGCGTGCTCCTGCTGCAGATCTCCCCCTCCAAGCGGGACCGGGAGCGGGTCCTGCCCATCTGCCCCGAACTCTCCCATGTCCTCGCGGAAATCGTCGCGCGCCTTCGCCATCGCGGCGGCGCGGTGCCGGTCGTCCAGCGCTTCGACCCCCTGGAGAAAACCCTGAGCGCTCCCCTGCCCTACCTCTTCCAGCGCAATTGGCGCGCGCAGGGCGCGGTGGTGAACCCCAGCACCGTCGGCGCGCTGCTCAAGCGGGCGAGCAGCCGCGCGGGACTGATGGACAAGGACGGGACACCGCTCCACTTCACCCCGCATGACTTCCGGCGCCTCTTCGCCACCGAGGCAGTCAATGGCGGCTTACCGATCCATATCGCCGCCAAGCTGCTCGGCCACCTCGATCTCAATACGACCCGGGGCTACGTGGCAGTCTATCCCGCGGAGGTAATCCGGCATTATCGCGCGCACCTCACCCGGCGGCGGATCGTCCGCCCCGCCGTTGAGTATCACGAGCCGACCGCGGCGGAATGGGAGGCCTTCGGGACCCATTTCCGGCGGCGGAAGATGGCGCTCGGGGACTGCTACCGCCCCTACGGCACGGAGTGCCCGCACGAGCACGCGTGTGTCCGCTGCCCGATGCTGCGCATGGACCCGCAGCAACTGCCGCGCCTCGTGCAGATCGAGCTGAACACGGTGGCATTAATCGATGAGGCACGCGAGCGCGGGTGGGAAGGCGAGGAAGCGGGGCTGGTGGAGACGCTGCAGCACATCCAGGAGAAAAAAGCGCAGGTTGCGCGCATCGCGGGCCTGACGTCGGACACAGGGGAAACCTTGAGAGCGTGATGGCCATATGAGCCTATTGACGGGGAACGCTGGTCCATATAA
>JBBSFO010000035.1:0-16078 GCA_038238655.1 Thermomicrobiales bacterium
CCGCGAAGGAGAACCCTTCGTCGATCTATCAGAGATGCCGCGGCCCGCCAAGTTGACATATCTCGTTGACAAACTCGTTCCGCGCGGTCAGACGGCACTGCTGTACAGCAAAGGCGCGTCGGGCAAGAGCCTCCTCGCGATGGCGATTGCGGTGGCGGTGCGGACAGGACGCGCGTTACCGGGCGGTCTGGCGGCACAAGCCGAAAGCGGCGTGCTCTATCTGGATTACGAGGCCGACGAGGAAGAGCAGCGTCTCCGGCTGGACTACATCGCGCGTGGGATGAAGCTCGAGACGATTCCGCGCGTTATCTGTCGGCACCAGACGCGTCCGCTTGTCGCGGACATTATGCGCCTCAAGGGCGAGGTGGTGCGGCGGGGCATTGGACTCGTCATCGTCGACTCCATCGCCTACGCGCTCGGGGGCAATGCGATCGATGCGGAGGTGTGCATCGAGGCGTTCACGGCGCTCCGATCGCTCGGGAACTCTGTCAGTCGTCTTGTCATCGCACACATTCCCAAGTCGGACAAAGAGAGTAAAACCGCGTCGATCTTCGGTTCGATCTTTCAGGAAAATGCCGGCCGGTGCATCTGGGAGATGCAATCGGTTGAGGAGCGGGGCGGGGTCGCGATCGGCCTCTACCCGAAGAAGAAGAACTGGGGGAAAAAGAGCGAGCCCTTCGGACTGCGATTCACGTTCGACGACGCAGCCGAATCGGTCAAGCTCACGTCCTACGATCTGCGCAATGATTCCGAGTTGTTGGGTCACGCCACGGTTCCCTACCAGATAGTCGCCTTGCTAGGTGACGGTCGGGAACGGACGTTGAAGCAGATCACCGAAGACCTGGGGCAGGCGGAGAATGGCGTCAAGAGCGCGCTCCGTCGTCTCGAGATTCGTGGGGACATTCACCAGTTCAACGGCAAGCCCGGACGCGGCCACGAGGCAACGTATGTCCTCGATGCCCGACGGATCTCGGAGGATGATCCTTTCTAAGGGGATTCAAACCCCTTTAGAAAACGATTCATAAAACGATTCATAAATAGATTCAAGGGTTTCTGGCTAAAGGGGTCCTTTAAAGACCCCTATTTTAGCTGAATCCTTTTATCGAAAAAAGAAAAGCAGGGGAGAGAACGAGGTTATGGAAAGTCATTTGGGGGTGATGGTGGTTCGCCTTTCGGAGGTTCGGCGGTGCCTGGTCGCCGAGCGGTCGGCTCTGCGGCTCGCACAGGACCGGCTGACAGTTGCCCGGGCGCGTGCCGAGCATAAGGCGATCGCCGGCACCGGCGGGAACGACGGTAAGAACGCGGAGGACCGCGAACGCTTCCTGGCCGTGGTGCTTGAGGAGAACGCCGATTACACCCTGGCACGGTCGCAAGTCCGCGAACTCACAACGTCGATCGAGGAGTTCGAGGCGGAGCGCGACGCACTTCTGGACGCTCGGCGGGACCGCGAATGGGCGATTCGGGAGCGGATCGTCAGCGTCCTCGCGGATCGTTCCGACGCGGGCGAGCTCGTCGATGTGGTGCTTGACCAGATCGAGACGGCGCACAACTGATGACGACAACAACGGACACCGTGATCGCCACGATAACCCTGCCCTGGCCTCCCTCGACGAACGGAATGTACACCAACGGCGTCGATCGACGGACGGGGAAGCCGCGGCGCTTCCTGACCGCGAAGGCGCGACGGTGGAAGGAGACCGCGTGTATGCAAGCCTGGGTCCAGGCGGTGAATGGACGTGTCGTCGTGCCCGCGGGACCGCTGGCGATCGCACTGGAGCTGCACCCGCCGCGACGTGGGATGCGGTTCGACGTGGACGGCAAAAGCAAAGCGACCCAGGATTGCATCGCGACGGTGCTGGGATTCGACGACTCGCGGATTGTCGACTGTCGGGTGACGATCGGCGACACCGTGGACGGCGGCTCGGTCGTCGTGACGCTGGGAGCACGCTCGTGAGTTTCCTGGACCCCGTGCAGCTGCGCGCACGACGTATCGCGGCGGGGCTGTCGATGAGCGAGCTCGGGCGGCGCGCGGGAATCGACAAGCCGTCGATCAGCGTGTGGGAACGGGGGTTAGGGAGCGTGGGAGAGTTGGCGACGTACTACGACCTGGCAGGAGTTCTTGGTTGCGCGGTCGATGATCTGCTGCTGTTCCCTCTGGCTCACGGTCGCGGCAAGCTCGGTGCGCGGTATCCGCGGAAGGATCGGACACGGCTGAGGAGGATGTTAGCGAAACGTGCCCAGTGGCGTGGAAAGTCAACCCAAACACGGAACGAGCTGTGGATGAGGCGGTTGAATGAGGCAACGATGACCGAGAAAGCATTGTGCGTGTCATGACACCCTGGCTGACGCTACCCGACGCGACGCTCTATCACGGCGACGTGCTGGCGGTGCTGCGGGGTCTGCCGAGCGAGTCGGTGCACTGCGTCTGCACCAGTCCGCCTTATTGGCAGTTGCGCGACTACAAACTGCCTCCGACGATTTGGGATGGCAACGAGGATTGTGCGCACGAATGGGGAGACGCTCGGCGTATTGCCGTCGGCAATACGCCGAGCGTCAAGAGCACGCTGAATTGCGGCACGGGTCCACGCGTCGGGACGAAATGGGAGTCGGGGCGTCGTGAATCAACGACACACGGCCAATGGTGCGCGCATTGTCAGGCGTGGCGTGGGGCGCTCGGACTCGAACCCACGCCACAGGCGTTTGTCGCGCACCTGGTGACGATTTTCTGCGAGGCGCGGCGCGTGCTGCGGAAGGACGGAGTCATTTTTGTGAATATGGGCGACAGTTACGCGGGCAGCGGCAAAGGACCAACGGGCCACAACGGGATCGGCGACCAGGCAGAGCGGCAGGGATTCACCGGACCGAATGCCAGGATGGACACGTATCAGCGGAAGCGCACTGAAAATACCGGCGGGAAGCGGGCAACGGCGGGACTGAAACAGAAGGATTTGTTGATGATACCGGCGCGACTCGCTATCGCACTCCAGGATGACGGATGGTATTTGCGGTCGGCTATCACCTGGTGTAAAAAAAGCGTGATGCCGGAATCTGTGACGGACCGGCCGACGAGCGCGACGGAACAGATATTCCTGCTGAGCAAGGCGCCGCACTATTTTTACGATCAGCTCGGCTACACGGAGCCGGTCGCAGACAGCACGTTGAGTGATTCCCGTTTTGGAAAGACCATTGCGCGCAATGTTGACCAGGCGGCAAAGCGGTACGGCGACAACACCTCGGCATCCCGTCGCCAGGCGGCGAGTCATGTCGGCACGCTCACTGCAACGACACGCAACCTGCGGAATTATTGGGTTCTGGGGCCGGAAGCGAATAAGGAGGCGCATTTCGCATGTTACCCGACAGAAATCCCACGCCGCTGTATCTTGCTCGGCACGTCGGCGCACGGCGTCTGTGGTGCTCCTGGCTGTGGCGCGCCGTGGGCGCGTGAAACGATAACGAACGACGTACATTCCGGGAATCGCTCGACGAATGGCCCGCGTTCGGTGGCGAATCGAGCGATCACGGCAGGGTTTGATGTTCGATTAGAGAAAGAGAGCGAGACAACCGGCTGGCGCCCGTCGTGTCAACACACCGATAGCCCGATTGTCCCGGCGACCGTGTTGGATCCGTTCGTCGGCTCTGGCACCACCTGCGCGACAGCCCGCGAGCTGGGGCGGCGCTCGATCGGAATTGATCTGAATGAGGATTATGTGAGGATGGCCGCGCGACGGTTGGAGAAGCAGACTCCGAATTTCGCGTTCGCGGCGGCGGCGTCGTGAGCGCGGTGGCGGCGCGGCGGGCCGGGGCAATCCCGTTCCCGGGAATGGAGTGACGACATGAGTCATCCTGTATCGATCAGCGAAATCGTCATCAGTGAAGCGGAACACCTGCGCACACGGATCGACGTGGCGCAGGTGGAGTGCCTGAAGGCACTCCGCTCAGACGGTGCGGCACGCAAGCAATACCACCTGGAGCGCATCCTCGCGGTGCTGAATTGGGTCGACGTGCGCACGCTGCGGGATCAGTGGCCAGGCGGGGCGGATTGGGAGCAGGGAGCACGGTTCAATGAGTGAGTTGATCCAATCGTGGCCGGAGATGATGGAGTCGCTGGAGGCGCAGATCCGCGGGCTGACTGCCGATCTCAAGGTCGAGCGGGATATGGCCGACGCCACAATCGCGGATCTGCACGCCGAGCGCGACCTGCGCGACCAGGAGCAGCGGGCGAGTACCGAGGCGGCAAGCGCCGAGCTGAAGCGGTTGACGAGGGAACGAGACGCGGCGCTTGCCGACAACGCCGCGCTCGTCGTTTTGCTCACGCGTTGTCACGCAGCAATGGAGAGCGTTGCATGTGCGACCGAGTGGCAGATCGACAATCAGGACGTGTTGGCCCGCCTGAGGCGGGTTATCGCGGAAGATGCCAGGCACTCTGGCGCGTCCATGCTCGCCGTCGTGGAAATGGCGCGGGCGTGGGAGAGAGCCATCGTGGAGTTCCAGGAGGACCCGGATATGGCGACAGGACTGGATAATCTAGGGAATCGCCACGATGCGCTCATGGCCGCGCTGGACGCGCTCGATGGGAGAGAGCGGGGGGGGTCATGATCGAGCAGAACACAGCCAGTCCAACCTGTTCGCACTGCTACTGCAAGTGGTCAACGGCGCAGACTCCCATGTGCTGCCGGTGCGGAGCTACTCAACCAGGTCATTGGTCCTGGGCGAACGGCCAGGCGATGTGGATACCGTCGCTCATGCGAGGAGGGGGCACGTCATGATGACCGAACAGGGTCAAATCGAGGCGATACGGGAGCGGTGGAGGGAACCAGGCATACCGTTTACTTTGGGAGACATGCACATTGTTCTCGCCGCGCTCGACGCGGCACGGGCCGCGCTGCGACCGTTCTGCACCCGAGGCGCGGGTATCTCTCGCGGCACCGACGGCGATTTCTGCGTTTTCTGCGGCCCAATTAGCGAGCCGGCGTACGACCATCGATCAGACTGCTCGATCACGAAGGCGCGCGCTCTGCTGGGGGATCACGCCCCGATCAAGGAACAAGCTCCCAGTCTTGAGACGGGAGTATGTGACTGCGACGCTGGCTCCCATTCCTCCCTGGTCTCAAGAGACGGGGCTTCCTGGGAGCACGCTCGTGAGTCGGTGGAGGAGGCGAGTCACGCGCCGTTCCGGTGGCGGAGGTTGTAGATGCGTCCCTTCACGGCAGCGAGCGTGCGACCGAGTAAGCGCGCCTTCTCGCGCTGGGTGAGATCGGTCGCGAGAACGACAGTGTTGTCCGCGTCAGACCAGGGCAGGCCGATGAGGACCGCACTCGAACGGGATTCGTGCTGCCACTTCGCAAAATCCTTCGCGCGTTGCACCCGCCATTTCGGGCGCTGCTCGGCAGTCTTGGCGTACTCGCGCTGGTATGCGCGGTGGTAAGATCGCACGTGCTCCGGGTGTGCAGCGTCCCACACGCGCGCTGCCGCGCGTACTCGGGCCGTGCGACACGCATCCGAGCAGATCTTCGACTGACGCGTCGGCGAGGTGAACATCCTGCCGCACTGCGCACAGAGACGATCGGGAATCACGGGGACAGTCCGACCGCTCGCATCTGTCCCTCCGCGTTCGGCTCCCGCCAGAACCGCTCAATTGCGTCGACCACCGCGAACGCCTGGCCGCGCGTGAGAGCACGCAGCTTCGCGACGAGCTCGGGACCGTCGACATGCCATTTCGCGTCGAGTCCGTCCAGGCGGATCGCATCGTCGACGTTGGCCCAGAGAAGCGGGATGGAGTACGGCTCGAAGATCAAACCATTGCACGCGTCGCAGAGCAGCATCGCCTCGCCTTCGGTGAGATTGATGCGGCGCAGCTCGTGGTCGAGCAGGTGGTAGTAGCGCTCCAGGTCGCGTTTCGCGACGAGACCCGCTTGCTCGCCGCGTCCGTCGATAAGCGGCCCGAGCTCCGGGCCGGGGCGGAACGAAATGGCGTTGGGCTGCGGCATCTGTCCTCCACAGAAAAGCCGGAGGGTACGTGTTCACCCTCCGGCCGAATACGCTAAAACGTCTGAATGAGGGTATATTTGCCGAGGTATTGGCGGACAGCGACGGCTTCGCGCTGCGGCTGGTACGCATCGGGGTAGTCGTCGCTGTCCTCGGTCGTTGGCTTATCGAGCGGAACACCGTCGGTGTCCGCCGTCAGCCAGACGACCTGCGCGTTGTAGCCGCGGGTCGTGAGCGTTTCTACGACGGCGAACGCTCGATCCCCCGGGCACGAGCGGCTTTTCCACTGCGCGTTGTCATCGAAGTCGACGGTGAAATCAGGCAGCTCGTCCGCCGCGCGTTCGCGGACATACGCGCGCTGGCAGTCGTAGCCGGCCGCCGTCTTGCGCTTGAGTGCGTCGGAGCCGTGTTCTGCGATCCACTGCGCCTTGTCCGCTTCGAGCTTCTCGCGCGCGGCAGTTTTGGCCTGGTTCGCCTCATCCTCCTGGCGAAGGCGACTCGTCTTCTCCTCCGCGGCCGCGCGCTCCTTCGCGGCGACTGCTTCGTTATTTGCGACGTTCTTCGCCACAATCTCAGCCGCCAGGCCGTCCAGCGCCGGCGGAATCAGCGCACCCGCCGCCTTGACGATCAACGCCGCTTCGTCGGAGACCAGGACGTGATCTGTTGTGACCATCTTGTACACCAGCCGCGATGCGAAGCGGTTCGTGCTCCCGTAGCTATCGTAGATCTGACCCGCAATCGTCGGGGGATCGGGCAGGATCCGCACGCGGACGGAATCGCCGCCGGTGCGATAGACTGACTGCGCGTCGACGTGCTTCTCGACGACGAGGATTCCGCGCCGCACGTCACTATCGACGGCGCCAGAGTCAATCGTCACGATCTGCTCCTCTCGCGGCTTCTCCCCTGTCCGCAAGAATTCCGCCTCGAGGTAGGCGCTCGTGAGGGTGTAGAGATACGGAAACCCTGCCATTTTGGCAGCCTCCTGGCCCGCCTGAGGCGGGTTAATCATCGCCGCATTCGCGGCTGGCTCCCGGTGCCAGGGGTGACCTGGCTTCGCGTTCTCCGCACCGGGAGAGGGTTTCGTCCGCCTCAGGCGGACTCGTCAGCGGGGGTTACGCGGCGACCGTCTCGGCCGCGGCGCGACACTTCTGCTCGGCACGGACCGCGCGGCGCAGCTCCGACACGTCCACGCCCGTGACGGCGGCGACGTGGACGATGGTTCGACCGTGGACCATCTCGCTCCACGGAAACGCGCGGGATGGACACCGAATCGCGCTGCAGCAGCTGTGGCGATCCGCGAGGAAGAAGCGGCCGGCCTTGTCAAATGTGCCGGCCGGATTCGTGACACGGCTGGAGAGGTCCAGGTACATCTGCGCGGCTTCGATCGTGGTCTGCGTCGTCTGGGTGGCCATTTGGCTTCTCCTGCGGTCCACGTGGACCGGTCCTTTTTTTGTATCTCGGGCACTCGCCTTCGATATGTCTACTATAGTCTACTGAGGTTGACTTGTCTATAGCCCATTAGTACTATAGTACTATTCGGGATTCGTTCGCGGATTCAGGCTCGCACGCCCCAGAGGGCGACGCTGCATAGCTGGTCGTTCGATCAACTCGGCCAATTCCTGACCGACAAGGCGAAACTGGCCGGTGTCCGACTGGTATTCGTGGACCCCCGCAACACCAGCCGCACCTGTCCCGCTTGTGGACACATCGCCAAGGCGAATCGTCGTTCTCAATCTCTCTTCTCTTGCCAGCGGTGCAACTTCTCTGAGTTAGCCGATCTGGTCGCGGCTCGGAACATCTCGGTTCTGGGCCGGGCGTCTGTCAAAACGCCGAACGTTCGGATCGGGGATCACGCCCCGATCAAGGAACAAGCTCCCAGTCTTGAGACGGGAGTATTTGACCGACGCGAGGCGCCCGCCCCGCTGGGAAGCAGCTTTCCGCGTCAATGTCTCGACGCTCGTCGTTTCCTGACCCATTGCTAACACAAGCCTGAGAGGGAGACCCACACCTGTATGTCATCTGAACCGACCGATCCCGCCACACCCGACGCGCCAACCGACGTGCCGACGCAATTGCCACGCCTCTCCGTTGAGGAGATTCTGCTCATTGACGACCTCCCGACCAAGATCGTGGAACTGCCCGCGTGGAATACCACGATGCAAATCAAGGCGCTGGGCCGCGACACAATCAAGGGCATCTATCGGCGCAATACCGACGACAAGACGAATAAGACCGATACCGATGCCGTCGAGATGATGTTGATCTGCAACGGCTCGGTCGATCCGAAGATCACGCCGCCGCTCTTTGCCAAGCTAAAGAACAAGAACGCGGGACCGATCACGATCTTGCTCGACGCGATTCTTGGCCTCTCGGGATGGGACAAGGAGGCACTGAAGCGGGCCGAAGAGTTCTTTCGAGACTGACCCCGAAGGCTACTTTCAATACGACCTCATGCTTGAACTCGGCATCGCGAGCGAACGGGAGTTCGATCATCGCGTGTCGCAAGTCGAGTTTACCCGTTGGATTGCTTTCTTCCAGGAACGCAACCGCCGCCTGGCAGAGATCCAGACGAAAGCCCGTTCGGACGCCGAACACTCCGCCCGTAGGGGTCGGTAGAGAGGAAGTGTGCTATCGCATCCAACGCCGACCTGCTCATAACCGTCCTGGCGAATTCGTCAGCCGCAATGACGTCGATCAAGGGCGTCCAGGATCAGGTCAACGCGCTCGGCAAATCGGTCAATCAAATCGGCGGGGGCGTCGGCGGTGGTAGTCAGTTCAAGGAGATGGCGACCAACGTCGACCAGGCAAGCACGTCGGTCAACAATCTGAACGGCTCGATGACCCGCGCGGGTCTTCTCCTGGCCAGCTTAGGCGCGGCCATCGCCAAGATTGGCATCGATACCGCGAACGTCGGCGCGACGTGGGAGACGGCAGGCGCGAAGCTCCAGGGTCTCGCGCAAGTGTCACCCGCCGAGCTGAAGTTTTTACAGACGGGCGTGCTCGGGATGAAGGATGTCACCGATACGCCGACGCAACTGCTCCAGGCGCTGTACCCTGTTGAATCGGTCGGCATCAAGGGTCAGGACGCGCTCGACGTGGTGCACTCCGCCGCGAAAGCACACAGCGCGGGCCTCGGCCCGACGAGTGTTATCACGGATGTCGATACGTCGATTCTGAAGGATTACAATCTCGCGGCGTCGGAGACCGCGCGGATTAACGATATGATGGTCGCCGCTGTGACGGCGGGCAAAATAGACCCGGCCGCACTCGCGAAGGCGCTCCCGAAAGTCGTCCCGCTCGCCGCCGCGAACAAGATATCGATTGACGAAGTGCTCGCCAATCTGGCGACCGCCTCAGCTGAAGGCGTCAATCCCGATATTGGGGCAACCGCGCTCAACTCGCTCATCCTGACGTTCGACAAGGGAAGCAAGCAGAGCACGAAGGCACTCGCAGCAATCGGTATGACGCCTGCGTCCGTGCGGCGCGAGTTTGAAGAACTCGGGATGCAAAAGACGCTCGCGGACATTATGTCCCGCACGCACGGGAATATCGACATCCTCTCGCAAATCTTCCCGAACAAAAAAGCCATCCTCGACTTCTTGACGACCGCTGTGAACCAGGGTCCCGCCTACGCGCAAGTGCATCAGGATGTCCTGCAATCGTCAGGTCGTGTCGACGATGCCAACGCGATTGCCGCGCAGACGACAGCGTACAAGTTCGAGCAGATGCAAAAGGCGATTGAGGGCGCGCAGATCGCGCTCGACAAGCTCGACGCGGGACCGATCAATGCCGTGCTGGACATCATGACACGCCTGGCCGATGCCTTCGCGAATCTTGACCCATCAATCCAGCGGGTCGTCGTGGTGGGCGCGGCTGTGACGGGCGTTGTCGCATCCCTGGCGGGCGGCGCGATCTTGCTCGCTCCTGGCCTGGAGGCAATCGGCGCACTGCTCGCAGGTCCCGTGGCCACGGGACTCGGCGGCGCAGTCGCAGCGGCGGCTCCCGTGATTCTCATTCTTGCCGCTCTGGCAGCGGGCGCCTATCTCGTCGTGACCCACTGGGATAGCGTCAAGACGGCGATCGGCGATGTGCTGAACTTCATTGGCGACCACGCACGGATCATCTTCCCCATTATCCTGCTCATGCTCGGGCCGATCTCGCTTGTCGGGATTGGCGTGATTGCGCTGCGCAATCAGATTGCCGAGCACTGGGAGGCCATCGTCGAGATGACGGGCCAACTGGTTCGCACGGTTATTACCCTGCTCGGGCAACTGGCCAGTACCGTGGGCCGCATCTTCGGTGAGCTGTTCGGCACGCTCGGCAATGCGATCAACACAGTCGCACCTGGCGCGGGCGACGCGATCAAGAACTTTGCCACGTCGGTCACAACAGGCGTATCCGACGCGCTGGGCACCTTGAACGGGTTGCTGGGCGGCGCGTCGGATACGTTTGGCAAGTTCGCCAAGAGCGCGGCGACGGACCTGAAGGCGTCGACGGCGGGCGACGACATCCAAGCCTGGTACAAGGCGCAGTGGGACAAGATCAATAGTCTCGGCAAGGCGTCCCCCGTTCAGACGGCAAATCGTCACAGCGGGATGGAGCGTGTCGGCCTCAAAGATTTCGGCGACAGCAGCAGCAGCGGCGGGGGCGGTATCCCCGATATGGCCCAGGCTACCGACGATACGAATTACTGGTCGGATTCCGTGCGCGGCGCCGACGCCAACGTCAACCGCCTCAAGGATTCGCTCGACGCCGCCAACGAGAAACTCAACGAGACCCGCGACCAGATGAATAACGTGAAGGACGCTGAGGTGGGAGCAACCAAAGCGACCAAGGCACTCACCGAGGCGATGAATGCGCCGCTTGTGGGTGAGAATGCAATGGATCAGGCAATGATCGGCGTCGACAATCGGATCACGGCGATCGAGCTGAAGCGCGAGCAGAAGCAGTACGCGCGGATCACGAAGACGCCCGCCCGCTCTGAAATCCAGGAGTTGGGCCGCCTGATGTTGCTCAAGGACATCCTCGCCAAGCAACACCAGCTCTCATTCGATAGCGTGCACAAGCTTGTGCAGATCGCGGCGCGTCAGGACGAGGCGACCGTGGCGCAGGAAATGGCGGCGGCGCACGCGAGCAAGCAGCAGAAAGCCGCCGAGGGCGCGGCATCAGCAGACACGGCGAAAGTGAAAGCGCTCAACGTCAGCCTCCACCAGCAAGAGGCGGCGATTAAGACGCTGCAACAGCAGATCAAAGCCGCCGAGGAACAAAAGAAGCTCGCGGAAATCTACGCGAAGATTATGAAAGAGGCGGAGAAAGACATGGGCACGAGCGTTCGTCAGGGCGACAACGTGCCGATGAACCGCCAGTTCCAGATCGACAAAGCAGCGGCGAGCGCATATCCCAGTGTCGGATCGACGACGAACAACACCACGCAGACGACGACCGTCAACGCACCAATGACGATCAACGTGGCGAGTGGCAGCGCGAGTGATGCCAAATTAATCGGGCAGATCGTCATTGACACATTCAACTCAGCGCTCAGCGGCAACAGCGGCGGCGGTATCGCGCCTGCGAGCAACACCTCGCCAGAGGGTTCGCCTGGAACCTACGACTAGGCGGTTGTGTCGATTCGATCTAACTGTGGATAATCGGCAGTTGGGCGGGGCGCTTGAAGTGGTCGTCCATTGGCGCCCTTCGCCTTCGCGCAAAAGAAAAAGCGGGTCAGCAGGTGGGGACAACGGCTCCGCGTCATCAGTCGAATGGGGGCTGAGGAGTGACGGGGTCGTGGGCGTCGATGGGGCACTATCGTGAGACGGACGCGGCAATCTCATCTCACTGTCGTTGCCGTAGCGATCGGTATATTTACGCTTCTCACCTGCACTTTGTGCAAGTGAGTCCTCACTAGCAACTTTTGCTAGTGACAAGGTAGCGCAACGGAGCACCCATGGCCGACACTGCCATTCTCGAAATTCCCACTCTCGACAGCCTGACAACCAACGCGGGCGTTGCATCGTTCAACGTGCTCAACATCAGCGTGTCCTACAAGCGATCTGTCGAGCACTCAATTCGCCACGTTCCTGGCGGCAACCTGAGCGTTCTGCACGTCAGTGGGCGCAAGGAAGCGGAACGCACCTTCGAGCTGTACGTGGCAAACGTGGGGGAACTGACGAATCTAGACAAGGCGCTCGGACTGACGGGCAAGCTCCGTTACGCGGGCCTTGACCCCACCGTGTACGACCCGAACGAGGGCATTGTCGCGGTGCTGCTCGACTTCGACGCGAAGGAGTGGATCGACTCGGAAGGCAAGCAGACGGTCAAGGCTACCTTCGTAACCGACACGGCGACCGACTGATGCCCCTCCGTATCGACAAAATCGTGACACGCGTCGTTATCGCGGGCGTGGACGTGACCGCATACGTGGAAAAGTCGACCTGTACATTCGGCTTCGCCCTTGGCTCTTCTGAAGCCGAGTTGACGATGCTCTATCTGAGTGCCGACTTTCAGTATTGGGATCGCGTCCAAATCTGGGCGGGCACCACGCATACCGATGGCCGTGAGGAAAGTAAGTCGGCATCCGATCACGCCGCCGACGCCGACAGCAGCCTGCGCGATGGGAACGGCGTCACGGTTGGCATCCTGCGCTTCGACGGCTACCTCGTGGACCTCGACTTTTCGCTCTGGCCACGCTCAGCCACCGTGAAGTGCAACGGGCCGCTGATCCTGGCGCAGCGCGCTATTGCACCTGACGACGACGCGGCGGTTCATTTCAAGGTCGCCGATCCACTCGCCACGCCATCGTCCTACACGTCGATTGCTCCAGGGATCGACCTCAGCACGAACCCTGACACGGGCGCTCCGTGGACGGATGTTCAGATCATCACCTGGCTACTCAACGAAGCGGGAATCCCGCCCATCGTCATCGGCCATCTCGGCGGTGTCGGACGCATCCTCGGATCGGTCGCGTTCAGCGAATACGTGTGGAAACGGGGAACCTCATCCCTGGCGTTTATTCAGGCACTGGACAAAGTATGTCTCGGGTTTCGGACGTTTGAAGCCCTCGGCGGCACCATAACCCGCGTCCAGACGACACTCTACGCCCCGTTCGATCAGACACAGTACGACCATCGGGAGGGCACGGATTTCCTCGACGGAACGCTCAATCGCAATGCGAAAGACGCCCGCAACCGCGTCGTCGTCAGTGGCTACAGCATCGCGAGCATTGCCGCCGTGTTCGTCGCCGTGGGCGCGTCGTCCCTGTTACCTCCTGGCGTCGCAGTGTGCTCGGACGAATCGCCCCCGTCGAGTCCTTTGATCGAGTTCGACACCGAGGACGAAACGGACGGCGGCACAAACGGCCTGAGCTGCGAAATCGTCGCCAACTGGCGCTTATCGGAATTGCGCTATCCGCTGCTCGATTGCTCGTTTCGTACGTGGCGCGACGATCCGTACAGCCCAGGACAGGTCGCGTATCTCAATTCGCCGTCGATGGACGGGATTAACCAAAGCACATTCATAAAATCGGTGACAATCGAAGTGGAAGCAGGCAAGTTCACCCAAAAGTTAGAATGCGTCTCGACCGCTTATCGGGCACGCAGCGGCGCTCCGATACTCGGCCTCACGCTGCCCGCGTCGCTGGCGGTGAATCCGTAGATGGCGACAATCGACGAGGTACGGGTCAAGCTCGACAACATCATTGACGAGCGGGCGCAGGCGATCGCTCGACGCCTAGCCGCCGATGCGACGCGTAATCTCGCGGGTAACGGGGGGATGTGGCTCGGCACGGGATCACCGTTCGAGACCATCACGCCCTCGACCACGAATTCCCAGTTGCACGGCTACACCGTGCGCGCCTGTCAGATCGACGAGGTGCATCTGAGTGGAATGACCAACGCGGGGAGCGCTGTCGTCGATGTGTGGGTGGCGCGCCCAGGCCAGCCGATCACGGCCGCTACGTCAATCTTCGCGGGCATCTACCCGACGATCAGCGGGGGACACGAGGCGCACTACACGCGCTTACAGGTCAAGGCGAACGGCTGGACGGCGTTTATCGAGCGCGGGAGCTGGGTCGCGTATTTCGTGCGTTCCGTGAGCGGCTTCGAGACGGTCGGCATCACCCTCGGCGCGCGTCTGTTCTTGTCCTGATGGAGCCGCAAATTCTCTGGGCGCGACCGAGAGGCTTGCCGTTCATCGCCATCTGGAGCGGGGCTATCGCTGATATTCCCGCCCGTTTCCACCTCTGCGATGGCACCCACGACACGCCTGATCTGCGGGATCGCTTCGTGATGGCGACCATCCCCGATCTTGTGGGCTTGACGAGTGGCGACAGCGCGATCCGCACGACGGGGACGCACACGCACTTCCGCGATCCTCCCGCGCTCGACTTCGATGCCTATGTCGCTGATGAATCGACGCATACCCACGCCAGCGTCGGCACCGACACCCTTGCTCTTGTCAACACGGGGTTATTGCGCAATACCTCCCCCGTTCCGCTCGGTTGGGCACCTGCGCATACGCACGGCCTCTTCGCGACCTACGAGCCCCGAGCGCATACCCACGGCGTCGTGGGAACAAGCGATGCGACGGGCTGGACGGTCGATCCGAAGCCGCCCTACTACGCGCGGGCATACATCAAGGGACCCGCGACACCGCCCGTCGGCGGGATCGTGATGTACAACGGCGATGCTTCTCGCTTGATGGCGTTTCAAACACCGTGGGCAACGCTCGGCGCGCCGCTCCTGGTCGGCGATACGACCGTGACGACGACGGCGGCCCCCGCGACCACACCGCCCGCGTTTCCGTATATGCGGGTGTACGTCGATAACGAGATCATCGGCATCATCAACACGTACGATGTTCGGCGTGGGATGGACGGCACGACGGAAGCCGACCACGCGGCGGGCGCTAGCATCGGGCTGCCCAGGTACGCCGTCTGCGATGGCACGAACGGCACGCCGGACCTCCTCTCTCATTTCGTCGTGGGGGCCGGTGGCCTCTACACGGTGCGCCAGGACCTCGGCGGTGGAAACACGAGCGTGGGTGGGCATTCCCATCCCGCAGGGGCACTGACCACCGATACCGCGAGTTCCCTCCACACGCATCCTGACGGCGTGGCGCTCACCGATTTCGTCGAGGAGTTCGGCACAAACACGGTACTCGTCAACGCGCAGACGGGCTACGCGGAGAATAGACATCAGCATCAATGGCTGACAGGCTCGGATTTGACGCTTGCAGGCGAACATAGTCACGCTGTCGCCCCGTTCACGATGCCCACCGCGTCGATCAATGTCACCTATGTGTACCCGTCCTATTTCGCGCTGGTCTACCTTCGGCGACGGGCCTAGGCCGTGGCTGACTTTCCGATTGGCACGATCATTATGTGGGACGCCTCGCTCGGCAGCATTCCCGCGGGATGGGAGCTCGCAGGGGGAACGGCGGACCTGTGGATTCCCGCCGCGGGAGGCGCGTACGGAGTGGGTGCAACAGGTGGGGTCCTCTCGGTCGATCTCGCGCACGATCACGGGGCAGGAACCTTCGCGGCAGAGATCAGCAGCACCCACAACCATACGGTCCATCTCGAAGACGGTGGCGGGAATCACCGGACCCTCTTCGGGGGAGGCGCGGGCTCGGCGGGTCCCGTCGCGGGGGCCGATCCCTCGGGGCATTCGTTCACAACGGGCGGCGGCGCGGGCGGAAGTCATCTGCATACGGCGGATACCGTTGGATCGGCGGATGGGACGGATCATTCGCACGCGATGGGCGGCACGTCGGGCACATCCGTCAGAACGCTCCCGTACGCGACGCTGGGGACGTTCAACACATTTCCGCCGAGCATCGCTTTGTTCTTCATCGTTCGGGTAGCATAGGAGCGAACGTGACCCAGTACGCTATAACGAATGGGAGTGGCTCGACGCTGGCCGCCAACCTCGGCACGGGCGACGTGACGATGACGACCATCGGGGCGATGGCGGGCGCCGACCACACGAGCCGCTACAACGTCATCATCGGCTCCGAGATTCTCGGCGTCACGCATTGTGATGGACGTTCTTGGACCGTTCTTGAGCGCGGCGTGACCAACACACCCATCGTCACGCAC
>JBBSFO010000036.1:0-16062 GCA_038238655.1 Thermomicrobiales bacterium
CGGATCAATCCGTAGGGGCGATTCGCGAATCGCCCTCCCTCAGCATTATCGTCCGTCGCTGGACGAGGTGCGCGCGTTGGCAGGAGAAGGGAATCTCGTCCCGATCTACCGCGAGATCATGGCGGATTTGGAAACGCCCGTCACGGCGTATCTCAAAGTGGCGCAGGGGCCATATTCGTTCCTTCTGGAAAGCGTCGAGGGTGGCGAGCGACTGGCGCGCTACTCGTTCATCGGCAGCGACCCCTACCTCGTTGTCCGGCTCGGTGATGGCGTCCTGACGGCGACGCATCAGCGGGGCGACAAACAGGTCTTCCGTTTCACCGATCCACTGGAAGCATTGCAGGGCTTTCTGACGCCGTATACGCCGGTGCGCACACCCGGTATGGACTTGCCGCGTTTCCTTGGTGGCGCGGTCGGCTATCTCGGCTACGAGTGCATCCGCTACTTCGAGCCGCGCGTACCGATGGCCCCGGAGGATATCCTGCATGTGCCAGATGCGGTTTTTATGCTGACCGACACGCTGCTCGTCTTCGACCATCTGCGCCGCCGCATCAAGGTCGTCTCGCACGTCCATACAGATACCGGCGATCTCGCGACAGCATATGATGAAGCGGTGGGGCGGATTGACCGGCTCGTCGGTAAACTGCGGCATGCGGTCGCCATTCCGCCGCGCGGCACGAGCGCGAAAGGCGAAACCGGTCCGGTTGGGAACTTCAGCCGCGCGGAGTACGAGGCCCTTGTGGAGCGGGCGAAGGAGTACATCGCGGCGGGGGATGTCATCCAGGTATTACCGTCGCAGCGGCTGACTGTGCCGACGAGCGCCGCGCCCTTCACGATTTACCGCGCGCTGCGGGCGATCAACCCATCCCCGTACATGGTCTACTTCAACCTCGATGGCTTTCAGATCGTCGCCTCGTCGCCCGAATCGCTCGTCCGCAACGAGGGTGGCACGATCACGACGCACCCCCTCGCCGGGACGCGTCCGCGCGGCAAGACGGAGGAGGAGGATCGCGCGCTGGCGGCGGAACTCTCTACCGACGAGAAGGAGCGCGCCGAACATATCATGCTCGTGGACCTTGGGCGCAACGACATCGGCCGGATCGCCGAGTCGGGCACGGTGCGTGTCTCCTCGCTGATGCAGGTCGAGCGATACAGCCACGTCATGCATCTCTGCTCCGAGGTCGAGGGGCGGCTGAAGCCGGAATATTCGAGTCTCGACGCCTTGCGTGCCTGTTTCCCGATGGGCACGGCGTCCGGTGCACCGAAAATCCGCGCGATGGAGATCATCGCGGAACTCGAAAACGAGCGGCGCGGGCCATATGCGGGCGCACTCGGCTATATCGGCTACGACGGGAACATGGACTTCGCCCTTGCCCTGCGCACGATGCCGGTCAAGGATGGCATCGCCTACCCGCAGGCGGGCGGCGGTGTCGTCGCCGACAGCAGCCCCGAAGCGGAATACCACGAATGCCACCACAAGATGGGCGCACTCCTGCGTGCCATTGAGATGGCGGAAGCGATGGAGGAAGACGAGTAGCGAGTAGCGAGTAACGAGGTGATCGGTCCTTCTCGTTACTCGTTACTCGCTACTAAGCGACCGAAGGGAGCGACCAATGATCGTCCTGATTGATAATTACGACTCGTTTACGTACAACCTGTATCAGTATCTCTGCGAACTCGGTGCGGATGTAACCGTCGTGCGGAATGACGCGGCGACGGTGGCGGAGATTGTGGCGATGACACCGGAGCGGGTGGTGCTGTCGCCGGGACCGTGCACGCCGAAGGAGGCGGGCATCTGCGTGCCGCTCATCCACGCGCTGGCCGGGCGGGTGCCAATCCTCGGTGTCTGCCTCGGGCACCAGGCGATCGGCGCGGCATATGGCGGCGATATCGTCCGCGCGCCGAACCTGATGCACGGCAAGGTGAGCGCGGTCCACCACACCGGGCAGGGGGTCTTTCGTGGCCTACCGTCACCCTTCACGGCGATCCGCTACCACTCACTCGTCGTTGCGCGAGAAACCATGCCGGACGTGCTGGAAGTGACGGCAGAGACAGCGGAGGGCCTCGTGATGGGCTTCCGCCATCGGGAAATCCCGAACCTCGAAGGCGTCCAGTTCCACCCGGAAAGCATCCTCACCGAGCATGGGCATCAGTTGCTGGGGAATTTCCTCGCTGGCCCTAACCCCCCAGCCCCCTTCTCTACGGGGGAAGGGGGAGTCGGACGGGGATACGGTCGTGTGTCCGATGGTGTGGAGGCGCTGGCTCATGCATATTGAGAAGCCGATGGGAATACAGCACAATGCCGTGATTGAGTCACCCCTTCCGGGTGCCCTCTGGGCTGTATGGGGAAGGAGCAGGGGGTAGGGCGATGAGCAGTAACGCACCGGAACCGGGGATCCGCGACGCGATTGCGCGGGTGGTGGAGGGGCAAATACTCACACGGCCAGAGGCGGCGCATGTGATGGATCAGATTATGGCGGGGGAGGCAACGCCCGCACAGATCGGCGCGTTCCTCACAGCGTTGCGCATCCGCGGCGAGACGGAGGGCGAAATTGCGGGGTTTGCCGAGACGATGCGCCGTCATGCCCGCCGTGTGACCCTCGATGAGGGCATCCCCGTCGTGGATGTCGTCGGCACGGGCGGCGATGGCAGCGGCACCTTCAATATCAGCACGACCGCCGCATTCGTCGTGGCGGGGGCGGGTGTGGCGGTGGCGAAGCACGGCAACCGCGCGATGACTTCCCGCTGCGGCAGTGCGGACGTACTCGAAGGATTGGGCGTTGTGATCGAGCAGACGCCGGAGCAGGTTTCGCAATGCGTGCGGGAGGTCGGGTTCGGCTTCATGTTCGCGCAGGCGTTTCACCCGGCGATGAAGCACGCCGGGCCGGTGCGGCGCGACATCGGCATCCGCACCGTCTTCAATCTGCTCGGCCCTTTGACCAATCCGGCGCGCGCCCCGTACGAATTGATGGGCGTCGGCGACGCGGTGCTGGCGGCCAAACTGGCGCGCGTCTTCGCCTTGCTCGGCGTCGAGCACGCGCTGGTCGTGCATGGGCAGGAAGGGCTGGATGAGATCAGCATTTCCGGGCCGACGACGATCCATGAAGTTCATGTAGACCGTGACGTGATGACGTACGAAATCACGCCGGAGCAGTTCGGCTTTGCCCGGGCGACGCCGATGGCGGTGCGCGGCGGCAGTGTCGCGGAGAATGTTGTCATCACGCGGCGGGTCCTGGCAGGCGAACCGGGCGCGACGCGCGATGTAGTCCTCCTCAATGCCGCTGCCGCCCTGGTCGCCGCCGATGCCGTGCCGGACATTGCGACGGGCATCATTCGGGCGGCGGCAAGCATTGACAGCGGTCGCGCGCAAACGGCGCTGGAAACCTTTGTCGCACTTACACAGCAGTTCGCGGCGCGGGAATTAGTGACGACCTAACCCCGGCCCCCTTCCCGACACGGGAAGAGGGAGTGAACCGCCGAGAAACCGGGGTGTTAAGGATAGGACACGATGTTCGAATCACGTTCCCCTTCCCGTTCGGGAGGGGTAGGGGGTAGGGAGACAAATGACCGCAACACAACAGGCGATGAGACCGATGACCGGGAATGTGGTCAAGCCGCGCGTTTTCAGCGGCATCAAGCCGAGCGGCGCGCTGCATCTCGGTAATTACCTCGGGGCGATGCGGCGGTGGGTGGAGACGCAAGATGCGTATGACAACGTCTTCTGCATCGTGGACCTCCACGCGATCACCGTCCCGCAGGACCCGCAGGCGCTGCGCGCGGCGACGCACGAACTCGCCGCGACCTATCTGGCGGCAGGGCTGTCGCCGGAGAAGTGCATCCTCTTCGTGCAAAGCCATGTATCGGCCCATGCGGAATGCGCCTGGCTTTTCAACTGTCTGACGCCACTCGGCTGGGCGGAGCGGATGACACAGTACAAGGACAAGGCGGGCGATCAGCGCGAGCGCTCATCGGTCGGCCTCCTCGCCTATCCGATGCTGATGGCGGCGGACATTCTGCTCTACCACGCAAACGGCGTCCCGGTCGGCGAGGATCAGAAGCAACATGTCGAACTGACGCGCGACATCGCGGATCGGTTCAATCGCCTCTTCGGCGAGGTGTTTACCGTGCCGGAAGCGTGGATCGGCGATGTTGCGGCACGCGTGATGGGTCTGGACGATCCAACGAAGAAGATGAGCAAGAGTGAGGGGACGAACGTCAAGGCGATCATGCTCACCGATACGCCAGAGGCAATCCGTGACAAGATCAAGCGCGCGACGACGGACAGCGTCGGTACCGTCGTCTTCGATCAAAGCCGTCCCGGCATCTTCAACCTGCTCTCTATGTATCAAGCATTCACCGGAGAATCGCCAGAGACAATCGAGGGGCGCTTCGCCGGACAGGGGTATGGTGCGTTTAAGAAAGACTTGACCGAGGTGATTGTCGAGGGACTTCGCCCGCTGCAAGAGCGATACGCGCAAATCACCGCCGAACCTGGCTATGTCGCGCGCATCCTCAAGGAAGGCGCGGATCGTGCCCGCCCGATTGCGGAAGAGACACTCGCGAATGCGAAGCGGGGCATGGGACTCCTCTAGCGAAGCGATGAGCGATGAGCAACGAGCAATGAGTGACCCTGCATTGCTCATTGCTCATTGCTCAGGTACACTCTCACGAACGGGGTATTCGCACCCCGTTCGTGGTATGCGCGACGGAATGAAGGTACGACCCGATGGCAGACAAGACGGCGAAGGGCAAAGGCACGACCGCAGCCGCAGGGCAACAGGTGAAGGCGGCGACGCTGAACCGCATTGCCCAGGAGATCGCGGCGCGTCGCCGCCCGATGACGCTCGCGGAATTGCTCGAAATCACGGAGCAGTAGACAGTAGACAGTAGACAGTAGTCAGAATGGGTCAGATCCCACTGACTACTGACGACTGTCTACTGTTTACTCAGGAGGAATGAATGGCACAGGTTATGGAGGCACCAGCGCTCGCTGGCAGTGCGGCGGAGCAGACGCTCGCGCGGGAAATTCTGCTGGTCATGCAGTCGCAGGGACGTTTTTTCGAGTCCGGGCTGCCGATTCGGCAGCCGGTCGCGGCGCTCGCGGACTACGCGACCGCGCGCAAGCTCGTCGCGAAGGACGCGGTGAAGGCCGTCACGGCGGCGGTGCGCGCCAACCCGACGGTTTTTGCGCTCGAAGGTGAGGGGGGGGAGTTAACCGTCGTCACGACGCGCGCCGGCGTCTCGCCCATCGTGCGCGCGGAAACGATGTCGCATAGTTTCCTGCATCGTCTGACAGAGCCGGTTGCCATGCCGCCCGCCGAACCGAAGGTGCGTGCGGAACGTCCGTTTATCAACACGAACTGGTACAACGAGATCGTTATCCCGGCCGATGCCGAAGATGAGGGCGAGGACGAGGATGAGGAAGTCGCCCCCTCGATCTTCGCGGAGTTGGTCGAGGCGCACCAGGAGATGGTGTCCGAACCGCCGCTCGATAGCGCCGTCGCGCCCGCCGAGGCGGAGGCCGAAGCGGCTGCCGAACTCGAAGAGATTGTCGAGGCGGCAGCGGATGCGTCCACCCCCGCTGGCGCGCTGGAAACGGCGCTGGCGAGCGATCCGCGCTTCGTCGCCTTCGGGCCAGACTATTACCTGCGCGATCTGTTGGAATCGTACGGTCGCAACGACACGCGCCGCATCAGCGACTACATCAAAGAGCGGGGCGAACCGCTTTCCGACGTAGATGTGCTCCTCGATCTGTACGGCAAGCGGCGGACGGACACTGATTTCCAGGCGACCTGCTTTTCGCTGAACGCGCACCTCGCGACCGAGAAGGACTTCGAGTTCGTCGGCACTGCGGAGCGCCATTTATGGAGCGTCGAAGGGCTGCCAACAATCGGTTCCGAGAAGCGCAAGGCGGCGGATTTGGGGCAGGATTACCGGGTGCTACTCGATTATCCGACATCCGTGGAGGAAGCGTTCGGCGAATCTGAGGAGTATGTCGAGCACATCCTCACATACTATGAGTACGAATACGGCGTCCTGCCGCTCGATGGCGAGTTGGCGCGCTTCTTCCCACACTCCTACGTGCGTGGGCAGCGCTCCGCCGTCGTGACGTTCGAGGCGCCGCAGCACTACCTCACGTTCAATGTGGAGATTCGCTTCCCGACCGGCAACCGGGGCGGCTTTCTCAGCGGCTTCAGCACCTTTTTTCACGAAAACCTCGTGCCGGGCGCACTCTTCACCATCGAACGCGGCGACACGGCGGGAACCTACCGGATACAGTATTTGCAGGTGAGCGCGCAGGAGCGCAAGCTGTTGCAGGTAGACGAGAAGAAGGGCAAATTCACCTTCAAGACCGTCACGTTCTACTGTGCCACGCGAGATCAGATGCTCCTCAGCGAGCACCGTCTCCCACGCCTCGCGCAGATGAAGCCGCTCGACGCGCGCGATCGTCGCGTGCTGGCGAAGGTGATCGCGGCAGCTTTTGAGCGCGGCGGCGAAAATGTCGGTGAAGGGACCGCACCGCGCTATCTCGCTGAGTTCGATGACCTCTACGCCCTTGCCAACATCGAACGCCCGACGTCCGCCGAAGCCCTCCGCGCCATCCTCACCTCCGGCGCCAACGGTTTCGCAGAGGAGGACGGCCTCTACTACTTCGCGCCTTCGGCGTAGTAACGAGTAACGAGTAGCGAGTAACGAGAATGGCGCTCCAACCCACTCGTTACTCGCTACTCGTTACTCGTTACTACCAAGGGACTTGGACATGGACGAAAAAGAGCGGGACGCACGGATAGATGCGGACGTGGCGTTCCTGGAAGAGCTGGAAGCATTGGAAGCGGGAGAACTCGACGAAGACCCGCTCGATCTCGACGCGGATGTCGCCCTTGAACCGGCCGACGAGCCGCGTGGTGACATCGCCGCGCGACTCCGCGATCCAAACCTGAAATTCGGTTCGCTACGGTTCCTTTCCGGCCTGACACGCGGCGAGTCCGGCGCAGTGCGGGAAGCATGGCCGACGCTGGCCGTCGAACGGCGGCGGCGGCTCGTGCGGGCGATGGATGATCTGGCGGAACTGACCGTTGAGCTCGACTTTGCCCGCGTGCTGCGGATCGCGATGGGCGACACCGACGCCGAGGTGCGGATGCGGGCGATTGGCGCGCTCTGGGAACACGAATCACCCGATTTGCTCGTCGCCTTGCTCGATATTTTGCACGCAGACGCATCTGCCGAGGTTCGACAGGCGGCAGCGAAAGCGCTCGGATCGTTCGCCGTCCGCGCCGTGGTCGGCAACGTGACGGAACCACTCACCGTCCGGTTGCACGACGATTTGCTGGCGACCGCGCAGGACCTGCGCGAACCGATCGAGGTGCGTCGCCCGGCGATTGAGTCGCTTGGCCCGTTCAACGATGAGCCGGTCGCGACGCTGATTACCGAACTCTACAACCGGGGCGATCTGGAAGACCGGGTGAGCGCCCTCCATGCGATGGGTCGGAGTTACAACCCGCGCTGGTCCGGCACGCTGCTGGACGAGATCGAGGCGGAAGAGAGCGACATTCGCTTCGAGGCGGCCCGCGCGCTCGGCGAGCTGGGGCAGGCGGAGGCGGTACCCGAACTGATCGGGCGATTGGAGGACGAAGACCGCGCCGTGCGACTCGCCGCGATCATCGCCCTCGGCCAGATCGGCAGCCGCAACGCGACCAATGCCCTGCGCGAGCACCGCGCCGACGAGGAGGACGAAGAGTGGACTGACGCCATTGACGCCGCCCTCGCCGAAGCCGCCTATAGCGATCAGCCGCTTTTTCCGCTGTAGCGATCAACAAAGGGCGTCCGGTATGGACGCTCCCGCTTAATGTACTGCGAACTGGCTTCCGTGAGCTGCCGGAAAATGAAGACGCGTTCGTCGTCAGCGCGCAGGGCGTTTTCATTTTCCGGCTTGTTGCGAAGATCAACTGCGCAGCACGAACTTGCCCCACGACACTACTGTATGCGGTGACACGTATCGTCGAACTGCGTATGTTTATGAAGTTGTCACGCTTTGTCATACTTTCGCCGGTACCTCCGGTGCGGGTGCCCGCCGATCGTGAAGCGACCGATGGGAGCAGGCGGTGGCGGCGGGAGATCGGGGTGCGCGGTCGCGCTCCATGTGACGCCGCCACAACTCCCTTTGGGTCGCGCGACCTCCCATGCCCAGATAAGCGCCGCCGCTCCATCGGGCAAACTGCCGACGCGCTGGGCCGTTCGCCATTCCACCACCACTCCGGCAGGATCGGTGACAAGGAGCGCCGTCGCTTCGGGCGCGACTCCGTGCAGCACGCGAGCGCGTACCACGCCATCATCCCGCAGGATCGGGAAGGGGAGTGCGGGCAGTGTGTCGGCGTCGGTCGTGGCTGGAATTATCACCACAACCTGTGTGTGCATCCATGCCAGTTCATCTTGCCGCGCGGCGAATGATTGGAGGTAGGCGTTGGTCTCCGGATCGTTCGCTATGAGGAAGATGAGGATGCCATACCGCCGACCGCGCAGTCGCGCCGTGTTGTACGGCTTCCCGTCCCGATCGGGTAAAACGAACGGCGGCACAACGGCGATTGGCGGCTCGGTGATCGTGACCATATTCGCGGCTCCTTTCCTGAAACCGATTGAACCGCAGAGGCGCTGGGAAAATACGAACCACGAAGACACGAAGAGCACGAAGGAGAGAGAAGAAGGATAATGCCCCTATCTCCTTCCTCTCTTCGTGTCTTCGTGGTTCAATTCCCTTCCCCTTTACGTCTTTGCGGTTCAATCGGTTTCCCGTACTCCGTTGTCGCGGGCGGCGTGCAAGAGTGGGCCAACGATGCGCGGCGTGAGAAACCATTGGAGCAGGCCGCAACGCTCGCGAACCTGTGACCATTCCTCGATGTCGAGCGCGAGGCAGGCGAGGCCCGCCGTCGGTAATCGCACGATTGCGTCCGCGTCCACGCCGCCGGTGAGCACGCCAATCAGTTCCTCCAGGCCCGGATTGTGGCCGACGAGCAGCACGGTCGCCGCATCGTCGCCGTCGCGGAGGTGACCGAGCAGCGTGTCGGCAGAAGCGGCATAAAGGTTCGGTTGCTCGACGATCTTGCCGTCATATCCCATCGCCGCCGCGACGCGATGCGCCGTCTCGCGGGCACGAACGGCGGTCGAAGTCAGCACTGCGTCCGGGATCGCGTCGAGCAGGGCGAGAGCGATGCCCATGCGTGGCGCGTCGGCCTCGCCGCGTGGTGCGAGCGGGCGGTCATGATCCCGCAGTGTATCGTCGCTCCGATCCGATTTGGCGTGCCGCAGTACGAGCAGTGTTTTCATGGGAACATAATCCTCTCCATCGCTGACATGCCTTCAGGAAACCGAATTCGGCGGGTGATCGAGGGGAGGCGAGGGTGAGGCCGTAAATGCGCCGCCCCGGAGCAGCGGAACCGTCTCGCTCACATCGTACTGCGTGGCTATCGCGACGTCGGCGGCGTAGCCGAGCAGGGCGAGTTCCCGGCCCGAACTGCACGCGGCGATGAACGGCGGTAGCGCGGCGGCAGCGGCGGCGTAGACCGCGATGGCGGCGATTGCTTCCGGCGAGGGTGTCGTTGGTCGGAGAGCGGCGAGGATCGCGCCCGCGCCAACCATGTCCTCGATTGCCGGACGCAGCGATGCGCCATCTCCATCCCACCGTTCCCCCGCCGCGATTACGGTGATGGTTTGTCCGAGCGATCGCGCCGCCATCGCGACCGCACGCGCATTCCGCAGACACCCGGCGATCACCGTCGGGCCCGCGTCGGCGGCGAGCAGGGCGAGCGTCGCACCGTTGGGTGAGGGGAGGACCACGCGCGTCCCTTTCGGCAGCGTTTCCAACGACAACGGAGAAAGCGAATACGGATGCTCCGCAGTCGTCATCTCACGACCGACCGCTAATACCGCGCCCTGCTCCCGCGCGAACTGTTCCGCCGATGCATCGCGCCAGCGATACGGAAAAACCGTCGCGCCACGCGAGGCGGCGACATCCACGCACGTCGAGAAACTGAGCACATCCACGACTACCACAACATCGGAGACGGGCGCGAGCCGTCGCACGCCCTCCATTCCCCACTCGAAGCGCGCATCGAAGCCCACCTGTTCGTCATATGCGATTGTGGGACCGTGCTGCGCCATCGTTGATTCCTTCTCAACAAAGAAGGACGCACAGCCGTGCGCCCCTCCAATCCGCGTTACTGCCGCTCGTTAGAGACCGATGGTCACTGCCTTGACTTCCATGAACTCCTCGATACCCATGCTGCCGTTTTCGCGGCCGAGACCACTCTCCTTGTAACCGCCGAAGGGGATCTGTGGTGCGGTGGGTAGCGGATCGTTGCAGCCGACGATACCGTATTCCAGCCCCTCCGCGACCCGGAAGGCGCGACCAATATCGCGCGTGAAGAAGTAGGCCGCGAGGCCGAATGGCGTGTCGTTCGCCATTCGGACCGCCTCTTCCTCGGTGTCGAACGGCACAATCGGCAGGGCGGGGCCGAAGGTCTCGTCATGGAGGATCTTCGCGTCCGGCGCGACGTTCGCGAGGATCGTCGGCTCGTAGAAGTAGCCTTTCAGGTGCCCGTTCGTGTCGGCGGGCTTGCCACCGGCGAGCACGGTCGCGCCACCCTTCACTGCGTCCTTGACCTGATCCTCAACCTTCTCGAAGCCGCGCTTGTCAATCATCGGGCCGACCTTGGTGTCGGCGTCGAGGCCGTTGCCGACTTTTAATCCCTGCGCCAGTTCGGCGACGCGCTTCGAGAACGCATCCACAATCGAGCGCTGGACATACAAACGATTTGTGCAGATGCAGGTCTGCCCAGCGTTGCGGAAGCGGGACGTGATCGCGCCTTGCGCGGCCTGTTCGATATCCGCGTCATCGAAGATGAGCATCGGCGCGTGACCGCCCAGTTCGAGCGAGACTTTCTTGACCGTCCCCGCCGCCATCGCCATCAATTCCTTGCCGACCTCGGTGCTGCCGGTGAAAGTGATCTTGCGAATGTCGTGGCTCTCGGCCAGCACCTTCGCCACTTCCTTGGCGGATTTGCTCGTAATGATGTTGACGACGCCCGGCGGCAAGCCCGCATCGTCGAACGCCCGGATGATCTCCAGGGCGACGAGCGGTGTCGCGGAGGATGGCCGGAGGATCACGGTGCATCCCGCTGCAAGTGCGGGCGCGATCTTGCGCGTGATCATCGAGTAGGGGAAGTTCCACGGCGTCACGGCGGCAACGACGCCAACCGGCTGCCGGAAGGTGAGGACACGCTTGCCCATCGTCGGGCTGGGGACGACCTCGCCATACGTGCGGCGCGCTTCTTCGGCGTTCCAGCGCACAAAACCTGCGCCAATCGTCGCCTCGCCGACCGATTCCGCGAGCGGCTTGCCGTTCTCCTCGGTGAGGATGCGCGCGTGCTCCTGGATGCGGCTCTTGAGGATGTCGAAGGTCTTGTGCAGCAGTTCGGCGCGCTCGTCCGCCGGACGTTTCGACCAGGCGGGAAAGGCGGCAACAGCGGCCTTGATTGCCGCGTTCGTCTCCTCCACGCCGCCATCTGCGACCTTGGCGAGCAATTCGCCCGTCGCCGGATTGTGCACCTCAAACGTCTTGCCACCGGCAGCATCCTGCCACTGACCATTCAGATACAGTTGATACGATTTCGTCGCGGTCGTCGCCATCTCGATCTCCCTTCGTGCAAACACTGCGGTTCTGTCTGAGAACCATTTTGTATCGTCCCGCATTCTGTCGGTGTCGTCAACGGCGGGGGGAGGTTTTCAGGTTTCGCTGCCCTTGCAGCGACCGAACGGGCGCGGTATACTATGGGGTGAACTCGTGCGCTGACGGCAACGTGGGTTCTCAGACCCACGTTTTTCATGCGTGAGAGCAGGGGAACCGCCGGTTTGACGCGGCGATTTGTCCTGCCGTTGGCACGCGGAACCACCCGCGCGATACCGTGTGGGCAAGGGAATACGCAACGGGCGGCATGCAACGGACGCCGCGCGGAATGGAAGGATGACCAGCGATGAAAAGTGATTTGTATACCGCGATTGCGGAGTTAGCCGCCGAGCGGAATATGCCGCGTGAGGTTGTGATTAGCGCGGTTGAGCATGCCCTGAAGACCGTCTACAAAAAGGCGCGCGGCATCGAAGAGGAAGACAACGTCCGCGTCGAACTGCACCCGGACACGGGCGCGATCACCATTGTCGTGGACAAGGATGTCGTCGCGGATAGCGATGTGGAAGACCCACAGCGTCAGATGGGCGTCAGCGAGGCGCGGCGTATTGACCCGGAGAATGGCGCAATTGGCCGGATCGTCACGGTGGATGACACCCCCAAGGATTTCGGACGGATCGCGGCGCAAACGGCGAAACAGGTCGTGATGCAGAAAATTCGCGAGTCCGAGCGCGAGCGCGTCCACAGCGAGTACCGCGACCGCGTCGGCGAGTTGATCAACGGCGTCGTTCAGCGGGCGGATAACAAAGCGGTGATTGTGGACCTCGGCAAGGCCGAGGCCGTGATGCCCGTGCGCGAGCAGGTGCCCGCCGAGCGATACCGCAACGGTCAGCGGTTGAAGGTCTTGTTGCTCGAAGTGAACGCCTCGACGGATAAGGGGCCGCAACTGATCGTTTCGCGCGCGCACCCCGACGTCGTCAAGCGACTCTTCGAGATCGAAGTGCCGGAGATCTACTCCGGTGCGGTCGAGATCAAGGCCATCGCGCGCGAGGCGGGGCTGCGGACAAAGGTTGCCGTGATCGCGACGCAGGACAATGTGGACCCGGTCGGTTCGTGCGTCGGCGTGCGCGGCGTGCGCATCCAGAACATCGTGACCGAACTCTACGGCGAAAAGATTGATGTCGTCGAGTGGAGCAGCGATACCGCGACCTTTATCACCAAAGCGCTCTCGCCTGCGAAAGTGCTTTCCGTCAACCTCGATGATGCGGACAAGATCGCCCGCGTTATCGTGCCGACGGATCAGATGAGCCTTGCGATCGGCAAGGAAGGGCAGAATGCCCGCCTCGCCTACAAACTGACGCATTGGAAGATTGACGTCAAGGATACCGAGGCGCTGAAGGCGCAGGGTGATGATCTGATTGATAAGGCCCGTGCCGCCGCACTCGCCGAACGTCCTGATGCCTTTATCTCGCTCGGTCGCCGCCCGACAATGGTTTTGGGTGATGGTACGATTGTCATGGACGACCGAACCTTCGGCCCGCTACCGGAGGAATTGATCGGCCGGAGTGTGGATGTCGAGCAAATGCCCGACCGTCTGGATATCTTCTACGAGCGCAACCTCGTCGCCGCGTACACAATGGACGGCACGCCGCTCTCGCTCACGGATGTCGCGATGTCCGCACCGGCGATGACCGGGGCAATTGCCGTGCCGACCGGCACGACGACCGGGCAGTCCCGCATCGTGCGCGGCGACGGTACCTTCACCTTCAACGGCGAATTCTATGGCCCGCTCGCCGCGAACTTCATCGGTGGTCGCGTGATCGCGCGCCAGGAGGACGATCAGGTGATCGTCACGGACGAAGCGGAGAATCAGATCGCCACCTATGCGGTACACCATGGTTAACGCCTGAGCGGGAGGAGACCCCTTATGACCGCTGAGGCGATTCATGAAGCAATACCCACCCCCCCAACCCCTCTCCCGACACGGGAGGGGGGAGTACGAGATGATGATCTCTCGCCGTCTCCCTCTCCCGCACCGGGAGGTGGGCGCCCTCCGGGCAGTGGGGGGGTGAGCAATGCCCCACGCAAGAAGCGCAAGGGGCTGAAACCTCGCCATATCCCGCAACGCACCTGCATCGTCACGCGGCAGACGGGTGATAAGCGCGGACTGATCCGCATCGTCCGCACGCCCGAAGGACGGGTCGAGGTGGACCCGACCGGCAAGAAGAACGGTCGGGGCGCGTATCTCACTGCCGACCGTGCGATCTGGGAACGTGCCCTGAAAGGGAACGTCCTCGGTCGCGCGTTGAAAGTAGCGATCAACCCGGAGGATGTGGCGACGCTCCAGGCGTACGCCGAAACCCTCCCGAGGACTGAGGACTGAGAACTGAGGGCCGAGTGGGGTTGTCTCAGTCCTCAGCACTCAGTCCTCAGTCCTCAGTCCTGAATATCGTCCCCACGAAGGTGTGGGGAGAAGGAGTACAGCTTATGCCAGGAAAACCTCCTCGTGGTGGATTTCGACCCGGACCGCCCCGCACGGGTGGCGGTCCACGCCCCGGCGGTGGACGCCCCGGTGGCGGGCGGCCCGGTACGCGTGGCCCGAACACGGGCGGTGTCGCGGGCGAGCGGATCGCGCAAGTGCGTCGCGGCCCCGTGCGACCGACCGAGCCGGTCGTGCTGCCTGCGGTGATCAGCGTTGGTGACCTTTCCGAGCGGCTGATGCTTTCGCCGACGGAAATAATCAAAGCACTGATCGGTGTCGGCGTCTTCGCCAACATCAACCAGCAGATTGACTACGCGACCGCCGAGAAGGTCGGTGCCGCACTCGAAATCGAAGTGGCGCCCGCCGAGCAGGCGACCGATGCCGAGGGGATCACGACCGCCGTGGACAGTCGTGCTACCGGTGGCACGGACACCCGTCCGCCGATTGTCACGATCATGGGGCATGTGGATCACGGCAAGACGAAATTGCTCGATGCGATCCGCGAAACGAAAGTCGCGGAAGGTGAGGCGGGCGGGATCACGCAGCGCATCGGCGCGTATCAGGTCGAGGTGCAGGGGCGCAAAATCTCCTTCCTCGATACCCCCGGCCACGAGGCATTCACCGCCATGCGGGCACGGGGCGCACGCGCGACCGACATTGCCGTGCTCGTCATCGCGGCGGATGACGGCGTAAAGCCGCAGACACTCGAAGCGATTGCCCATGCGAAAGCGGCGAATGTGCCGATCATCGTCGCGATTAACAAGATTGACGCCATTGGCGCAAACGTAGATCGCGTCAAGGCGCAACTGAGCGAGGCCGAGGTTGTTCCCGAAGACTACGGGGGCGATACGCCGACGGTTGAGGTTTCTGCCAAGGAGAAGCTCGGTATTGATGACCTGCTCGACACGATCCTGCTCGTTGCGGACATCGCCGAACTGAAGGCGAACCCGAATGCCCCCGCGACCGGAGTCATTATCGAGACGAATCGTGACCCATCGCGCGGCGTCACGGCGACCGTGCTGATCCAGAACGGTACCCTCAACCTGCTCGACAGCGTCGTTATCGGCTCGATTTATGGTCGCATCAAAGCGATGCAGGACGATCGCGGGCGCAAGGTGCGCCGCGCGCTCCCCTCGATGCCGGTGGAGATTACGGGCCTTGATGATGTGCCGGAAGCGGGCGACATCCTGCAAGTCTATGCGGATGACCGCGAGGCACGCACCGTCGCCGAGCAGCGGCGATTGGATCGGCAGGCGTCCTCGTTCTCGGATGTACGGCTCAGCCTCGAAAACGCGCTTCGCAACGTCCAGACGGGCGGCACGAAGGAACTGCGACTGATTCTCAAGGCGGCGGAGCAAGGGTCGCTCGGCGCGATCCAAAATGCGCTCAACAAGCTCGACGATCCGTCCGTGCAGATCAACATCATCCACACGGGCGTCGGCGCGATCGGCGAGTCGGACGTCTCACTCGCATCGGCGTCGCAGGCGATCATTATTGGCTACAATGTCCGCCCGGACGTGGCGGGCAAGCGGGCTGCCGACTCACGCGGCGTGGATATCCGCTTCTACGATGTCATCTATCACCTGGTAGACGATGTCAAGGCGGCGATGACCGGCATGCTTGACCCAATCGAGCAGGAGACCACGGATGGCTACGCCGACGTGCGCGAGCTGTTCAAGTTGCCGAACAAGATCGTCGCGGCAGGTCTGTATGTCACGGATGGCGTGATCCGGCGTAACGACCGCGTGCGCGTGCTGCGCAATGGCGCGGTGATCCACGATGGCACGGTGACGACGCTCAAGCGCATGAAGGATGACGCGCGTGAGGTGCAGGCGGGCTACGAGTGCGGCCTTTCCCTCGACGGCTTCAACGACTACGAAGTCGGCGATACGCTCGAATTCTA
>JBBSFO010000037.1:0-15996 GCA_038238655.1 Thermomicrobiales bacterium
ATCAACGGCATCACCTCGCCACCGCTCCTGCTGCTCATCGTCCTGTTGAGCAATCGCCGGTCGGTGATGGGCAAGTATACGAACCGCCCATGGAGCAACATCTTCGGCTGGGCGGCATTCGTGCTGATGAGCGTCGCGACCATCGCCTACTTCGTGACCCTATTCGTCTAAGGAGATCAACACATATGACAGATACCAACCAACCGACGAACGACGTCACATCCATCACGATCGGCGAAGGCGCCGATGTCTTCGGCAACGACGGCGAGCAGTGGGGACGTGTCACCGCTGTCGGTGCGAAATATTTGACGATTGCCGAGGGCTTGCTGGGGCAGCGGGAATATCATCTACCGGTGAGCCTCGTCGCCTGCGCAGACGACGACCGCGTCGAACTGACGATACCCCTGGAAGAAGCGAAAGCACAGGCGACGGACGAGGAACCAGCGGACGAACCAATCTATATACACAGTGAGAGGATTGCCGAGCACGAGATGGAGACCGCCACCGTCCCCACACCGACGCAGGCTGCGAGCGATCAATAGGACCCGAATTGGCAGCCAATCAGGTTGCGCCGCCCTACCGCGCGTGCTATCATCGAAGGCACGTCGGGGAGTGGCGCAGTCTGGTAGCGCACACGGCTGGGGGCCGTGTGGTCGCAGGTTCGAATCCTGTCTCCCCGACCACTTCATTTAAGGACTGAGCGACGAGGACTGAGGACTGAGTGGGAAACCCGCCCTCAGTTCTCAGTCCTCAGTCTTCTTCCCGGAGGGAAGTCCGATGAGTAAGGAACGCGTCGTCATCGCCGACGATGAATCCATCATTCGCATGGATCTGCGCGAGATGCTCGGTGGCCTCGGCTATCAGGTCGTCGGGGAAGCGGCGGACGGGCAGACGGTACTCGAACTGGCGCGCAGCCTCCGCCCCGACCTCGTCATCATGGACATCAAGATGCCCGAACTGGACGGTATCGCCGCCGCCGAGATACTGACTGAGGAGAAGATCGCACCAGTCCTTTTGCTCACCGCTTTCAGCGAGCAGGAGTTGATTCAGCGGGCGACGCAGGCGGGCGTGTCGTACTACCTCGTCAAGCCCTTCCGCGAGGCGGAATTGCTGCCCGCCATCGAAATTGCCCTCGCGCGTTACCGCGAGTTCGTGGACCTTCAGCACGAAGTGACCGATCTCAAGGACGCGCTCGAAACGCGCAAGGTCGTCGAGCGCGCCAAGGGCATCCTGATGGAAACACAGGGGCTGAAAGAGTCTGAAGCCTTCCACCGCATCCGCAAAGCGAGCATGGACAGCCGCAAATCCATGCGCCAGGTGGCCGAGGCGATCCTCCTCACCTACGAGATGAATGTCGGGGCGATGGGTACGCAGTAACGAGTAACGAGAAGGCACGATTACGCACAAACACGATGGCTAACGGACCAGAATATGCCGGATTGCGGCTTCATCCCAGGTAAAACCAAGGCCGGGGCGATCCGGCACGGGCGTTGTGCCGTCCACGAGTTCGAGTTGTTCCCGAAAGAGCGCGCTCGCCCACGGCATGGATTCCAAATAGGACGCCGTCGGCGCGGCGGCGACGAGGTGGACATTGATCTCCGGAAACAGGTGCGAGCAGATCGGCAGGTTCCACGCCTCGGCCAGCGCGGCGGCGCGCATCCATCCTGTTACACCGCCAACCCGCTGGACATCGGCCATCACAATATCGCAGGCGCGACGCTCGATCAGCGTGCGGATTCCCTGCGGCCCATACGCCCGCTCCCCCGTCGCGACCGGCGTGTCGAGCGCGGCGACGATCCGAGCGTGACCGTCGAGATCGTCGTAGGGGATCGGCTCTTCGAGCCAGCACAGACCGAACGCCTCCAGATGCCGCCCGATGCGGATCGCATAGTCCGTCGTCCAACCCTGATTGACATCGGCCATCAGCGCCACATCCGGCCCGATGGCGTCGCGGACGGCGCGCACGGCGGCGAGGTCGTCCGCCATTCGCTCTCGGCCAAGGCGCATCTTGACAGCCCGGTAGCCCTGCGCAACGTATTCCTCCGCCTCCCGCGCGAGCGCACGGAGGTCGTCGTTGAGCCAGAGGCCGCCGCTCGCGTACGTCGGCACGCGGTCGGTGTGTGCGCCGAGGATGTGGGCGAGCGGTTTTTCGAGCGTCTTGCCGACGATGTCCCAAACGGCGGTATCAATCGCGGACATGCCGACCACCGCCAGCCCCGCGTGGCCCCACTGCGTCGTGCGGCCCCACATCCGACCCCAGAGCCGCGCCGAGAAGAACGGGTCCTCCCCGACGGTGACCGCCGCCAACTCCGCGAGCACCTGCCGGAGCGCCCCGGCTCCCGCCGCGCTGTACGCCCAGAGGTAGGTCGAGCCGGTGATCCCCTCGTCGGTGCCGACATCCACGAGCAGGTACCACATCTCCTCGAAGGTGCCCGACCGCGAGACCGCCCGCTTTTCCAGCGGCATCCGCACCACGCGGCTGCGAATCTCGGTAATCTTCATGCCATCATCTTCCCTTCTCACCCTGCTCAGGGTGTACCACTGGCGCGCGGCGTGCCAGCGCGAGCGCTGCCGCTGGCGGCGGGGAGAATCGGCGGCGGCGTGCCGATCGCACTCACAGGTTGGGGGACGAGAAAGAGCGTGTCGCGACTCTGATACATATCAATCCAGAGACGTCCGCGCGCCGGGTCGGGCGCGAGCGCGATGTCCGCGATCAGAACGCCCTTGCTGCCGACCGTCGCCGTCCGGCTCGTCACGGCGGTCGCGTACGTCGGCAAGAGTGTCTGCTGCGAGCGCACGAGGCGGTAGCCTGTGAGCCGCTTGACGAGTTCCGGGGCGTCCGCCGCCGCGTCCGACGGAGTCGTATAGACAAGCGCGACATGCATCGTACGCTGGAAATTGCCCGCGTCGGTGTAGCCCATCGCCTGCAGCTCCGAGACGTGCAAGGCGCCCCAACCGCGCGTTGTCGCGGTCAGTTGCTGCGGCGGCAGGACCGCCTCAACCGTATTGGACGCTCCCGGCGGAAACGTCGCCATGCTCGTCACCGTGGCGAGCGCGGTGGTGAGGGCACGGAGCGTCGCACTCCCGTCCAGAGCCGCCGTCTTCTTCGCCTCGGCATCCAGCGTAGCGGCGATCAACTCCGTCTTCGGCGCCGCGACGATCCGTTCCTTGTCGGCGGCAACGCGATTCATCCGGCCCAGCGCGAGACGGGTGCGCGGATCGGAGGAACCGAACTCTCCATCCCCCCGAATCGTGTAGTACGGCGCGCCACCCTGCTCAGCGAGGGCGTAGCCGCTCGCCTGCAACCTGGCAGTGATCGTGTCCGCGTCGAACGCGCCCTCCATACGGGAAAAGGAGTCTGGCGGCTGCCCGGCGGTGATCTCGCGATCCACCTGAAAAACATCGAAGCCGAAGGCGTCCCGGTACTCCCCCTGGCTGAAGAGCGCGCCAGTAAATTCGCTGACATAGCAGCCGTTCATCGCGTTCGCGTAGTCGGTCATCTTGATATTGTGCACTTGCAGATCATTGAAAGCGCGAATGGTGTCATACCCATAGAGTTTTCGCACCGCGCCGAGATTGGCGAAGGCGAGCGTTCCTCTCCAGCGAGTCAGGAAATTCAGCAGCCCACCGGTCAGGTCCTGCATATTGGGGACGAAGCCGATCATGCGGAGAAGATCGGGCACCGGCGCGCCTTGCTTCGGCGTCGGAAAAATCGTACCGACGGGGTTTTTCGCGGGGAGATCCGTGGGAATCGCCACCACGCCCGTCGCGGACAGCACAGTACCACCGCTCGCGGACGTCGCTGTGCGCGCGGGGCGAAAAGTCGTCTCCCCCTCCGGCCCGCGACAGGCCGCGACGACCGCCGCCAGCGCCCCTGCCGCCGCACCGAGCAGCGCCCGCCGCCCGATCTCCATCACGCCCTCCCTTCGGTCGGGAGGACTAAGGACTGAAGACGAAGGACTAAGTAAGGCTCATTCTCCGCCTAGTCCTTCGTCCTTCGTCCTCAGCCCTCTCCCCATGATCGTTTGCCAATCGCGCCGCCCGACTTCTTCGAGGAGGCGGTGGTTCGTCATATCGAGATGGATCGGTGTGACGCTGATCTTGCCCGCCGCGATGGCGGCGATGTCCGTTCCTGGCTCGGCGTGGCCACCCGGCATCTCTCCGCCAACCCAGAAATAGCGCCGTCCCGCCGGGTCCACGCGCTCGATCAATTCGTCCGCGTAGATGCGGCGCCCGGCGCGCGTGACCGCCATGCCGGTGATCGCGCCGGGCAGCACGGCAGGCACATTGACGTTGAGCAGCAAATCCGGTGCAACGCCGGTGCGCGCGATGTCGGCGACCAGCGCAGCGGCGAACTGTGCGGCGGCGGCGAAGTCCCACTGCGGCGTATCCCAATGGCCCGCAAGGGAAACGGCCACCCCCGGCACTCCGCCAATCACTCCGGACATCGCCGCTGCGACGGTGCCGGACATGATGATGTCGTCCCCCATGTTCGCGCCCTTGTTGATGCCGGAAACGACGAGGTCCGGCCGCCGCTCCAGAAACCCGAGCAGCCCGATCGCCACGCAATCCGCCGGGGTGCCGTCGCAGGCGTGGGCGGGCGTGCCGTCCGGCAAATGGAGGTCGGCAATCCGTAGCGGGCGGTCAAAGGTACGCTGATGGCTACCCGCACTCCAGTTCCGATTCGGCGCGAGTACAATAACCTCCGCCACTGTCTTGATCGCCGTTACGAGCGCGTGCAGCCCTTCGCTATCTATCCCGTCGTCGTTTGAAATGAGTACGAGCATGTGCATCCTTTCCCATCGTGACCGAACAACATGATACACTGCCGCAGGTGCAATCGGAGGGGTGAGCAATATGGCGCGCAACACGGGGCGGCGTTTTCGCAAGCCGAAGGGTAACGAGACCTTTGCCCTGCTCCTCGTTTGCACGACGCTCCTCATCGCGTGGTGGACTGACTTTCGCCCTCAGCAGGACGCGCCGAATCCCCACGCACCCGCGCCGATTGCGCGCACACCGGGCACCCAGCCAACGATCGAAACCACCGATCCGCAGGCAGGCGTCCATACGCGCCTGACGCTCGAGGCAAGTCCGGCGGCGGTACGCCGGGAACTGAAAATGGTGCGCGAGATGGGCGCGTCGTGGATCGTCGAATATTTCCCCTGGCTGTATCTCCAACCGAACGGGCCGGACGAGTACGACTGGAAGCACGCTGATCTCGTGATCGGCGAGGCGCACCGGCAAGGGCTGACGGTGATCGCACGGATTGACGGCGTGCCGGCGTGGGCACGCCCCGCACAGACGAGTTGGAAATACCTCGACGAGAGCGGGTATCCGGCCTATGCGCGGCTCGTCGCATCCTTCGCGGCGCGCTACCGGGGGCTGGTGACGCAGATCGTCGTTTGGAACGAGCCCAACCTCTCGCTCGAATGGGGGCTGCGGCCCGTGGACCCGGCGGGATACGCCGCGATGCTCCGGGCGGTGTATCCGGCGGCGAAGGCAGCGAACCCGGAGGTCGAGATCCTCGCCGCCGGCCTCGCGCCGACCTCGGAGCCGGACGGCTCCCCGCTCGGCCTCGACGACCGCACCTACCTGAACCGCCTCTACGATGCGGGCGCGGCGCCCTACTTCGATGCCCTCGCGCTGCATACCTACGGCGGCGTCTACCCACCCGACGCCGACCCCGGCGGGGACCCGCGCACCTGGCGACACGCCGAGCAGGTGCGGGCCTTGATGGTGGCGCGTGGCGACGATGCCAAACCTGTCTATCTCACCGAGGGCGGCTGGAACGACAGCCCGCGCTTCGACGGCGCGGTGCGACCTGCCGACCGCGTCCGCTACACCGTGGCCGCCTATCGCTACGCGCAGGAGCACTGGCCGTGGGCGCGGAGCATCGCGCTCTGGCAGTTTCGCTTGCCCCTCGCGACGCACACCGCGCAGGACAACTGGACCTTCGTCACACCGGACTTCCTGCCCAAGCCCGTCTACCTCGAAGTGCAGAAGGAGTTACGACAGACGACGAGCGCCGCGCCGTGACCGGGATTCCCCCCTCCCCTTACTCCTCCCCCGCTGTGGCGGGAGAGGGGGACTCGATCTCTGGACAGCGATATTCCCCCATCAGCATTGCCCGAAGCCTCGCGGCGAGACACCCCTCTCCCGCGCACGGGGACAGGGCCGGGGGTGGGGTCCGTATCATCGCCGCGCTCGTCGCGATCATCCTGATCGTCCCCTTCACCGGCTTCCTCCACGATGTACACGAAGAGGGACGCGTTCATGACCGCGTGTGGGAACGGATACAGAAAACGAAGACGCTCCGCGTTGGGATGGACGTGGGTGTGCCGCCCTTCGCGATGCCGGGGAACGGCGATATCCAGGGATTCGATGCCGACCTCGCGCGTGATCTCGCCGCCCGCCTCGGACTGGCGGTGACGATCGTCAATACCCCATCGGACGCACTCTACGATGCCCTGCTCACGGGCGCCGTGGATGCCCTGATCGCCGCGCTCCCCGTCACGCCCGAGTTTCGCCGCGATGTCGCCTATTCCGCACCGTATATCGAGATGGGCGAGCAGGCAATCGTCCGCGCGGAGAGCGACATCCGCACGCCCACTGATCTCGCCAATCGCCGCGTCGGCGCGGAACTCGGCTCCGACGGCGATCTCGCGGCACGGTCGCTCGCCCGTCATCTTCCGATCCGGTTGCAAAGCGTCTATGACTCCGGCGATGCTGCTCTTGTTGACCTCCGTAGCGGCGTACTGGATGCGGTCGTGCTGGATGGCATCGCCGCCCGCCATATCGTCGCGACCGATCCGGCGCTGATCATGCTGCCGATCCCGGTGCTGTCGAATGGCTACGTGATCGCGACGAAGCAGGAGGCGCGCACCCTCACAATGAACCTCGCCCGCGCCCTCGACGAGGCACGCGCAGCGGGTCTCCTGGCACGATTGGAAACCCGCTGGCTCTCCGGGTAGTGCTGAGTGCTGAGTGCTGAGTGCTGAGAATCCTCATTGCTCATTGCTCATTGCTCGTGATTCGATAGAACCGCCGCGCGTTCTCGGCCCAGAGTTTGCACTTCGCCGCGTCTGGGAGGTGGGCGGTAAGGGCGTCCAGTGTTGCGGCCCAGCGCTGATACGGCGAAGCAGTGAGGACGACGGGCCAGTCACCACCGTAGAGCACGCGGTCTTCGCCAAACAGCGCCAGGACATGTGCGACGTAGGGCGCGAGATCGTCCGGCATCCAATTGGTGGGATCGGCTTCCGTCACCATGCCGCTGATCTTGCAGCAAATATTCGGAAACGCAGCCAATTCGGCCATTCGCTCTCGCCACGGATCGAGGAGTCGTCCTTTAATATCCGGTTTCGCGATGTGGTCGAGGACAAATTGCGTTTCCGGGCACTGGCGCACCAGTTCGATCGCGCTCCGCAGTTGCGGATGATGGATGCATAGATCGCACGTCAGACCAAACTCCGGCAGTATCTGCACGGCGCGGACGAAACCGGGGCGGCCGGCAAAGCCGGGATCCGCTTCTCCTTGTGTGGCACGCCGCACACCCTTGATGAGCGGCGAGATAGTCACCAATGCGTCGAGATACGTCCGGCACGCCGCGCCGTCTTCGAGCGGCGCCCAGGCGACGATTGCCGCGAGCAGACCGTCCTCCGCCGCCCTCTGCGCCGCCCAACGCGCTTCGAGCAGCCCGTATGCGGGCGTCACTTCCACTTGCACATAGACGATTGCCTCGATCGGCAGGCCCGCCGCTTGTTCCCGGTAGTCCGCGAGATCGTAGGGGCGGTTCAGTTTCTTGTTCCCGTCCAGCCACGGCATGCGGAACGCCGCTGGGTCCCAGAGGTGGACATGCGCATCAACAATTGCCACATCTGGCATAGATACCTACCCTCTGCCCCCTCCCGAAACGGCAAGGGGTACCTCATCCAAAGACGACACTTCGATACACGTCACGATGATGCGTGGTAGGGATAGTCACACCACGTGCCACTATCTGCTGGCGCGGACGAAAACGACTGGGCATCGGGGCACATTTTCGGAGCAGCGAATCGGAACCGATGGGGCACGATCCGTTTCGGATCCTGCCCCCATCAGTCATCGTTGTGTACTCAGGGCGAGAAGGTGACGGCGAAAAAGCCGACGAGGTCAATGACGACGTGTGTGCCGGTACTCGAATAGACATTGAACGTGCGATCGCTGCCGAGGCCCGCAGTGAAGGCATTCGGGACTGTCAACCCGGGTATGTAGTTCACGTTGGACGTATTCGGACGCGCCGCGCCCGCCGGCCCAGGATAGATCGTGATAAAGCCCGGCGGGAGGTTGACGACGGAGTTATCTACCGTGCCGTTCCCCGTCACCACGAGCGCTACGGCAGGGATACCACATGAACTGGTTTGGAGGTTGACGACCTCGCCCGCACCGAGTGGCGTGCTACGTGCGACGCACGCGGCAAGCCCCCGGCTGTCAAAGAGCCGAGTCGGCGACGCGAGCTGGTTGAATAGTAACCCGCCCGTCGCGTTCGTATCGTAGTAGCCGTTGATATCAATGACGAGCTGCGTACCCGTATTGGCGGCGGCTTTGAAGCTGCCGCCCGGACCGAGCGCGACAATGAACGAATTTGCCACCACTTGCCCGGGCGTGTAGTTGACGTTCGACGTGCCCGGTGGGCTACCCAGGTTGCTCGCGTAGAGCGTCACGAAACCCGCCGGATTGCGCGTGACCGAGTTGTCCACCGTCGCATTGCCCGAAAGGGCCGCCGCACTCGCCGGAATATTACAGGACGTGGTCGGTATCGTCACCTGTTCACCGGCACCGAGAGGGGCATTGCGTGCGACGCAGGCCGATGATCCACGGCTGTCAAAGAGACGCATCGGTGCCGGGAGGGGATGGAAGAAGTACGTACCGGTGCCCGGTGCCGCGTAGTAGCCGATGATATCAATGATGACGTGCGTCCCGGTATTGGCGTAGGCATTGACCGTGCCGTCGCCACCGAGACCCATCGTATACAGGTTGGATGTGATCTGACCGGGCGTGTAGTTTACGGTCGAGGTGGGTGGTAATGGCTGGCTACTTGGGCCGGGATACAGCGTCACGAAGCCAGCCGGGCTGCGTGTGATCGAGTTGTCCACGGTCGCGTTGCCGACGATTGCCGACGCGCCGACGGGCACACCGCATGCGGACGTCGTGATGTTGAATCGCTCCCCTGGCGAGAGTGGGGCCGAGCGCGCCACGCAGGAACCGGGGAGTCCACGGGTATCAATCAGGCGCTTCGGCGCGGGCAACAGCGTGAACTGCAGGTTACTTGTCGGCGGCGGCGGCGGCGGCGGTACGACCGTACCATTGCGGACCAGGTAGCAGAGCCGCCCTAAGAGACCATTCGCATTGCTACTTTGGTAGATGAGTGGCGTTGTGCCGGTATCCTCGAAGGACCCCGTCACCGCCGAGCCGGGCAACTCGAATGAAACCGTCGTACCGTTCGAGTAACCGACGCGCGCGGGTGTGCCGCCGAAGCCGTTCGTGCCGTCACTGGCATCGCCCGTCTCCCACTGTACCTGGCTGTAGTCGAAGCACATGTCGAGGTTGCCGGTGCCGGTGTCCGAGCGATCAATGAGCAGGAGCTGGAAACTATTCAACTTGTCCGTGTGGACTCTGTAATAGCCGACGTTCACCCAGTCCACACAAAAGGTCGGGCGGCCGTTGTAGGTGCCTGCGCCGTAGGTGGTGGGCAGCGATGCGCCGCGCGTATCAACGTCCGCAAAGAAGGGTGCCACAATGACATGATTCGTTCCCATGAGGGTAAACGGCGTAAATTCGGAGAGTGGCTGATCAAAGGTGACGTTGCCGTTGTTGTTGACGTAGAGCTGCGAATACGAGGTGCCGAAGAGGTTGGTTGAAAAGCCGAGTGGCACAAGGTCGGTCGAGCCGTCGTCGTTCGCGGGCAGGGAATTCGCGACACAGGCATCACCACTCGGCCCCGGCACCGCAACCACCGCGCCGCTGATGTGTGGGCCGGGTTTCGCCGCCGCTCCTGTCTGTGGTTTGCCCGGCGGTTTCGGGCCAGTACCTGGCGGTTTTGCTTCCGGGCTTGCCGCTGCTATTGCAAGTGGCAGGCTCAGCACGAGCAAAAGCGCGACGAGACTGAAAAGCCATCGCCGGCGACCCCGTACAACTGTACGATGTCGTGCGGTCGTTGATCCGCTGGTATCTGTCCCGATGTACATTGCCGTGTCCCTCCCCATCATGCCAACCAACAATCCTTATGGATCGCGGCACTATAACACATCGCTCCTTCCGATCAGAAATCAATTCCCTTCTGTGCGGTCATGCCTTGCAGGCGGTAGGGGTGTTTGATTTCGCGCATCTCGGTCACGAGATCGGCGTATGCGATCACGGCATCTGGTGCATCCCGCCCCGTGATGACGACATGCTGCTTCGGCGGGCGCGCCCTGAGCGCCTCCAGTACCGTCTCAACCGGTAGCCAGCCATAGATCAGGGGATAGGTCAGTTCATCGAGGATCACCACATCGTACGACGGGTCGCGCAGTTTCTCCGCGCATTGTGCCCAGCCTGCCGCCGCGAGGGCGCGATCTTTCTCGATATTGTCCGACTCCCACGTGAAGCCGTCGCCGAGCGGGACGATTTCGACGCCGATCCGCTGCGCCGCCTGCACCTCACCCCACTTGCCGCTGCTCGCCTTGATGAACTGGAACATCACGACGCGCATCTCCCGCCCCCACGCGCGGAACAACATGCCGAGCGCAGCGGTCGTCTTCCCTTTGCCGTCGCCGGTATTGACGATCACGATGCCGCGCTTCGGCGTCCGCTTCGCCCGCCGATCCGCCGCCAGCGCCGCCCGCTTCTCCTTGCGCGCCGCGAGCGTTTCCTCATCCGTTAGTCCCGGCTGCGCCTCGCGATCCTGCTTTCCGCTCACTTCTGCCAATACGCCCCTTCGCCATCCGGCGGATAAGTCGTCTCGCCGCGTTTGACGACGGTCGTGCCGTTGGACCAGCCGTTGGTTTCCGCGCGGAAGGTGACGATGCTCTCGCCTTTCGCATGGGCGTCGAATGCCGCTTTGTCCACGTAGACTTCGTAGTAATACAGGCGGTTGGGGTCGGCCTCGTCGGCGATCACGTCGAAGCGGATCGTGCCGGGTTCATTCTGGCGCGCGCGGCGGGCATGTTCACCAGCCGCCCCGACGAAAGCGTCGCGGTGTTCGGGCTTGACGTCAACCTGGACCAGCAGGACATACATGCGCGCTTCCCTTCTCGTGCGATACGGCGGAATGTTTCGTTCGCGATGATACCACGACGGATTGACGGATACGGCGACCGCGCGTACAGTGCGCGACAATTGAACAGCACTGGGGGAGCGCTGGCGCGCTGAGAGTGTGGGAAAAGCCCGCAGACCCTTCGCACCTGATCCGGTTCGCACCGGCGTAGGGAAGTGAGCAGACGGACGATCCGCCATCGCGCCTTCCCCGCCTATGGTTTGGAGGACGCACAATGACGGCTACACTCCCCGACATCGGCAAAATTTCCCCCGAAGTCTTCCAGCATCTCATCCTACCGCACCTCGGCGCGCGCGATGCTCGCGTCCTCGTCCCGCCGCAGAATGGCGTGGATGTCGGCGTGATCGCCATCGGCGGCGGGCAGGTAATGGCGGTGACGACCGATCCCGTCTTCATCGTCCCGGCCTACGGCTGGGAGCGGGCGGCATGGTTCGCCCTCCATATCCTCGCTTCGGACGCCGCGACCTCCGGCCTCAAACCGACGTACCTGACGATTGATCTCAACCTGCCGCTCGCGGTTGATATGGACGGCCTGAATGCGATCTGGACGACGATCCACCGCGAGTGCGAACGCCTCGGCATCGCCATCGTCGCGGGCCACACGGCGCGCTACGACGGCTGCGACTTTCCGATGGTCGGCGGCGCGACGGTGATGAGCGTCGGCCCGGAGGATTCCTACATCGTGCCGACGATGGCGCAGGTCGGCGACGCGGTGATCGTCACCAAGGGCGCGGCAATCGAGGCGACGGGATTGTTCGGTGTCTCCTTCCCCGCGCTCGTCAAGGAGAAATGCGGCGCGGCAATGGCGGAGGCGGCGGCGAATCTTTTCTGGCAGATGTCCGTCGTCGAGGACGCGATGACCGCCGTCAGCGTCGGTGTGCGGAGCAATGGCGTGACGGCGATGCACGACGCAACCGAGTGCGGCGTCTGGGGCGGTCTGTACGAGATCGCGCAGGCTGCGAATGTCGGCATGCACATTGACTGCGCGGCGATCCCCGTCGCGGACGCCGCCCGAGCCGTCTGCGAGGCATTCGCGATGGACCCATACGCAGCGATTAGCGAGGGGACACTGCTGCTCACCTGCCGCCCGGAGAAGGCGGACGCGGTCGTGCGCGCGCTGGCGGCGAAAGGGATCGTCGGCAGCATCGTCGGCGAAACACTGCCCGCCGAGCGGGGCATGACCGTCACGGAGGGCGGCACGGATCGTCCGCTCGTCCATCCGCGCGTGGACCCCTTCTGGAATGCCTTCGGACGGGCGATGACCCAGGTGACGGGCCAATGAGCGACCGGCTCGATCTTTCGGTCTACGTCGTCCTCGACCGCGACTTCACGGGGGGCCGCACGCTCGCGGAAGTTGCGGCGGCGGCGATTCGGGGTGGCGCGACGGTGCTGCAACTGCGAGATAAATCGAGCGACATCCACCGCTTCTACGCGGACGCGACGGAGTTGCTGGCAATCGCGCGGGCGGCAGGCGTGCCGCTGATTATCAACGACCGTGTGGATCTCGCCCTCTCGATAAACGCGGACGGCGTGCATGTCGGGGAGGACGATCTGCCCATCGAGGCAACACGGCGACTCGTCGGGCCGGATCGGTTCGTTGGCGCGTCGGCGGGCAGCGGCGCAGCAGCGCGGGCGGCAATCGCGGCGGGCGCGGACCATCTCGGCGTCGGCCCCATCTACGAGGCGCGCGCCACCAAAACGGATGCCGGCCCACCCGTCGGCCTGACGCTCGTGCGGGACATCGCCGCCTTCAGCCCCCTTCCCATCGTCGGCATTGGCGGTATCATCGCCGACAACGCAGGCGCGGTGATCGCCGCAGGCGCGGCGGGCGTCGCTGTCATCTCCGCCATCGGCCTCGCCCTTGATGTCGAAGCGGCAACCCGCACCCTCGCGCACTCCGTAGGGGCAATCACGCCGGAAGAACAATCGCCCTCCCGATGCGGCACAGATCAATGAACACGACCCTCTTTCGTGCCCTAACCATCGCCGGCTCCGATTCCGGCGGCGGCGCGGGCATCCAGGCCGACCTCAAAACGTTTTCCGCCTTCGGTGTCTACGGCATGAGTGTGCTGACGGCGGTCACGGCCCAGAACACGGTCGGCGTGCAGGGCGTCGAAACGCTGACGCCCTCCTTTATCCGCAGGCAGTTCGAGAGTGTTATCAGCGACATTGGCGTGGACGCGCTGAAAACGGGGATGCTCGGCACTGCCGCTGTCGTCGCGGCGGTCGCGGCGATGATCGCGAAAGCCGGGCTGGCAAATCTCGTCGTGGACCCGGTGATGATCGCGAAGAGCGGCGATCATTTGCTGGCGGACGATGCCGTCAGCGCCCTGAAGACCGCTCTCCTACCGCTCGCACTCGTCATCACACCGAATGTGCCGGAGGCGGAAACGCTCGTCGGCGGCCCAATCCAGACGCTGGACGACATGCGCGCGGCGGCAAAACGCCTCTACGATCTCGGCCCCCGCTGGGTCGTTGTCAAGGGGGGCCATATGGGTGGCGCGGTCGTCACCGACCTGCTCTATGACGGCGTCGCGTTCCAGTCGCTCGACACGCCGCGCATCGCCACGCAGCACACGCACGGCACCGGTTGCACCTTCTCCGCCGCGATGACCGCCTGCATCGCCCAGGGCCGGTCGGTGCCGGACGCCTTCGCGGCAGCGAAACGGTACACCCACGCCGCCATCATCGCCGCTCCCGGTCTCGGCCACGGCCACGGCCCCCTGAACCACTTGGTGAAACCGTGAAACCGGGGAGAAACGCAGAGAGATACAAAGATTGAAGGAGAAGAGGAAATTGTAAAGGCTTTGCGTTCTCCTCACCTCTCTCCACCTCTCCTTTTTCCCCTCTCTGCGTTTCTCTGCGCCCTCTACGCCTCTGCGTTTCTCCCCGGTTTCATCATTGAAAGGATGACGTGATGACGGAGACGTTTACGGAGATAATGCGGCGGGAGTGTGCGGCGATCTGGGAGGCGCAGTTGACGCACCCGTTTTTGGTCGCGCTGGGGGACGGAACGCTGCCACAGGAGGCGTTCCGGTTCTACATCCTGCAGGACGCGCGCTTCCTGACCGATCTGGCGAAAGGGTTCGCCTTCGCCGCTACCAAAACGAGCGACCGCGACCGCGCGAAGGTGCTCGCGGAACGCCTAATCAACACGGTAAATGTCGAGCGCGCCCTGCATGAGGCGTACGCGGCGCGCTTCGGCATGACGCCGGAGGAGATGGCTGCCGTGCCGATGGCGCCGACGAACTATGCCTATACGCGCCACATGTTGCACATCGGCGCGACCGGATCGCTGGCCGAGACCCTGACGGCGATGCTTCCCTGCGCCTGGATTTACGCCGTCGTCGGGCGGCACTTCACCGCCCAGGGCGAACCACCCGGCGCACACCCATACCGCGACTGGCTGCTCACCTATGCCGATGTCGCCTTCGAGGCAGTCGGCGTCTGGATGCGCGGCGTGATTGACGACGAGGCGTCGCGCCTCGACGACGCGGGCCGTCAGCGCCTGCGCGACATCTTCCGCATCAGCAGCCGCTACGAATACCTCTTCTGGGATATGGCCTGGACGCGCGAATCGTGGCCGGTGTGACCGCCGTTACGCAAACAGCGGCCTCAGTAATTGCCGAACCAGAGCACGTCCAGACGTTTCTCAAAACGCTCGATTATGAAACTCCCGCAGATTGCCTCAGAGCGTCAATCTAACGTACGTTCGTTGTAGTCTTAGAACCGGGGAGAGGAACTGCCCCGTCGCTCTTTTGCACTCCAGCGTTTGTTCTCAATCGAGAGTCTACTCTAAAACCGTGATTGCTAGTCGCCGCTCATCGGCCAAATACCGGAGAATGGGGTTGCTTAGACGACCCACCTCTGGAGGGATAGCCGATGAACGACAACGTGATTGTACCGATCTTCGTGGTGATTGACGATGTCTTGCGCGCCCTCGGTCATCGCACCGATCCGCGCGCCCGGACGAGTGACAGCGAGGTGCTGACCGTGGCGACGGTGGCCGCCTGCCAGTTTCAGAACCACCAGGAGCGTGCCCTGTGCGTGTTGCACGGCATGGGCTATCTCTCCGGGCCGCTCTCCGTCTCCCGCTTCAACCGGCGCGCCCATGCCCTCGCCGACTGGTTCGCCCTGCTGCTGGACGTGCTCGGCGAAGTCTTCGCCAGCGGGCAGGCGTTCGTCGTAGACAGCCTGCCCCTGCCAGTCTGCCGCCGCGTGCGCGCACCGCGCTGTCGCAAGGTGCGGGGAGACGAATATTACGGCTACTGCGCGGCGAAGGAGGAGAAGTTCTACGGCTGGCGGCTGCACCTCGTCTGCACGCCGATCGGCATCCCGGTCGCCTTCGATCTCCTGCCCGCCTCCTGCCATGACTTGACGCCGATGCATGAGTTGATCGAGCGCGTGCCCGGTGGGGCATGGGTGTATGGGGACAAGGCGTACAACAGCGCGGACGACGAGGCGATGATCGAGGGAGAGACGGGGGTGCGCCTGGTGCCGATCCGCAAGGCGAATATGGTGCCGAATCCCATCGACGAGCGGGAGGGATTGCGGGTGTACCGCAAAGGGATCGAGGGGGTGAACAGCCAGTTGGCGGCCTGGGGCATCCAACGGTTACACGCCCGGACACACGAGGGCTTCGTGCTCAAGGTGCTGGCGTCACTCTTCGCGCTCCTCTGCACGAACGCCAACTAGCAATCACGGTA
>JBBSFO010000038.1:0-15737 GCA_038238655.1 Thermomicrobiales bacterium
CTCCGAATAAACCCAACCCCCGGCCCATTCCCGCGAGGAATGGGCCGGGGGTTGGGTTTCCTGGCTGATGACAATACCCACGCGGCACATGCTGGTACCCCTGATACGATGAGAGGGGAACGGACTATCGGAGCGGATAAGGAGCACCACGGACCATGGGAAAGAAGACGGAAGTTCGACGGGAAGCGGAGCCGGTATCGGTGATGACAAAGGTATTGCTTGGCTTGCTCGCGCTCGTGCCGATTAGCATCGTGCTTGCGGTTGTCCACGTAAGGCCGCCGCTCGTCTTCGCGGTCAGCGCGCTCGCCCTCGTGCCGCTCGCCGGTTTCCTCGGTCGCGCGACGGAGGAAGTCGCGCTTTATACCGGTCCGAGGCTGGGCGGATTACTGAATGCGACATTCGGCAACGCGGCGGAGTTGATTATCACGATTGTTGCGCTGCGGGCGGGGCTGACGACGACGGTCAAGGCGACGCTGGCAGGCAGCATTCTCGGCAACGTGCTGTTCGTCCTCGGCGCGAGCATCCTACTCGGCGGCTTGAAGTTCGGCACGCAGAAATTTGACCGCACGGACGCCAGCGCGGCCTGCACGATGCTCGCGCTCGCTGTCATTAGCCTGTTGATCCCCAGTTTCTTCCACCACGGCACCGCGCCGTTGACAACCGCCCGATTGGAACGGTTGAGCCTCGTCGTCGCCGCCGTCCTTTTCGTGATCTACATTCTCTATCTGATCTTCAGTTTCCGGCGGGGGCCGGGCGGTGCAGGCGAAAGTTTGGAGGAAGATACGCCAAATTGGAGCCGGACATTCGCGCTCGGCGTCCTCCTTGGTACGACGCTCGCGGTCGTCGTGATGAGCGAGTTGCTCGTCCACGCGATCGAACCGACCGTGCGCGCGTGGGGTGTGAGCGAGTTTTTCGTCGGCATCATCATAATTCCCATCGTCGGGAACATCGCCGAACATCTTGTCGCGGTGCAGGTGGCGATGGAGGACAAGATGGACCTGTCGTTGAGCATTTCGCTCGGCTCAAGCCTCCAGATCGCGCTGTTTGTCGCTCCCGTCCTGGTCTTCGTTTCGGCGGTCATGGGGCCGCGCCTGACATTGGAGTTCAATGTCTACGAACTCTTCGCGCTCGGTGGCGCGGCGGTCATCGCGGTGCTCGTCACAGTGGATGGTGAGAGCCACTGGTTGGAGGGCGCGCAGTTGCTCGCGCTCTACCTGATGCTTTGCGTGGCATTCTTCTTCCTTTAACTGCTACACCCATTCTCTGCGCATGTCGGCGGCGATCAGCGAAGCCGGGATTGATCCGTATGACAGAAAACGGTCGTGAAAGCGGCGCAGGTTGAATGCGCCCCCTTCGCGCGCTGCCGTCTTCCGTCGCACGTCGCGGATTATATCCTGGCCAATCAGATAGATCATCGCCGCGCCGGGGAACATCGAATTCTTGACGACTTCCGCGTGTGCCGCATGCGGCGCCATGCCGGCATCGTCGCGATAGAAGGCGACCGCTTGATCGAACGAGAAGCGACCATGGTGCAGATTGACATCCACGATGGCCCGCGCGGCGGCACGCATGCGGGCGTAGTGTTGCGAATACAATTCGAGCGGGGTGAGGAAACCGACCTCGCCCATCAGATCCACGACGTACGACGACCAGCCCTCCGCCATCGTGCCGCTGCAGAACATCGCGATCCGCGACGCGCAATCCACCGCCGCCATCCGCCCGATCCGTGACGACGCACGGAACGCATGCCAGTTCTGAACGTGATGCCCGATCCCACCGTGATGGATGACGTGATTCAGTTTAATGACGCTGTCGTTCGTCGCGCGTAGTCGGCGATCCTGTTCATCGGCGGGCATACCCACGTCAATCGGCGGCACGAGATAGTCGTGGATCGGTGGGCGGTTGTACGCCGCCGGGGAACGGTAGGGGAGGAAATAAAGGAACGGGGCCGCCTCTCGCGCCCAGCGCGGTCTTGGGACGTACCGGATGGGAAACGCGGGCCACGTCACCAGGTCATGTGTATCTGCGGTCATAAGGCTCGCGTCCCAAATTTCCTGAAACCGTTCGGTGTAGGTTTCGGCGGATGGATGATGATCGGCCGACTGCGCCAGTGCATCGCGCCAGTCGCGCGCGCCGAACGCACCCGCTCCCTCGACGAGGCGCGCGCGTGCTTCAGCAAACTCCGCGCGGGCATACCGTTCGATCTCTGCCCCTGATTGCGTCAGTTCGTGACCAAGCGCCATATATTGCTCGAACGCTTCGCCGCCGCAACCGTATGCCTCCGTTGGATTGGCGCGCACCACGGTTTCAAGATACGACTGATAGGCAGCGAATGCCTGCTGCGCAACGGTCGCCGCAGCCCGAAAGCGCGGATCGCCGATCGCCTGATCGGCAATCAGCATCTCCACACCGCCGTCGAGGAAATGCATCGCGCCGGTGCATTCGCGGATTGCCCGTTCCGTCCACGCGGCGGGTGCGGATCGGATATTCTCCTCGACGGTGGCGAGAAAACCCGGGATCGCGTGCATCCGCGCGATTGCCGCGTCCACGCGCTCCGCGAGTGGTGCGAAGGGGCGAAGAAAGAGTGCAAGCACGCCGAAAATCGCTTCGCCTGTGGCGGTAGACGGATTACCACCTTGAAAATGGCGCGATCCGTATTCCCATGTTTGGATGATCAGAAAATGCTCGGCGAGCGTGCGATCCATGCGCTCTGCTGGTGTGGTCGGCGCGGCGACCGACGCATCGCGCAGAGCGCGCAGCAACGCGGTCATTTCCGCGACGGTCTCCGCGACGCCCTGCGCGGAGAAATCGGGCAGAGCGTCATCATGATCGTGGATGCCGATGAACGTCGCATTGACGGGCCGACGCCGGTAATACGCCGCGAAGAAGTCGTCCAACCAGGCCGAAAACGGACGGGACGGCGCACTCATGCCGCGCCCGTCGCGCCAACCTTCGCCAATCCTTCACGAATGGGCGCCATCGCGGCGGTGTGTTCCCACTTAGCCGCCGCGACGGCCTCCGCGTTCGTCAGGAGGTCAATCGCCGTCATCGCCATCGTTTTCGCGCCAGCAATCAGCGATTCGTGCCCGCGCCCGGTGCGCGTCGCCGCCGCGACCTCTCGCGAGTGCCAGCCCGCTTCCTCGCCGCAAATGCCGATATATGCGTAGACCGACGGCACCGAATGGCTGACATTACCGAAATCGGTTGAGCCGCCGCCCTCGCGCGCCGGGCCATCCTGCACGTCGCGACCGATCGCTTCCATGTTTTCGCGCATCAATGCGCCGAGGGCATGATTCGGCACGTAGCTCTGGTACGGCTTGATGTATTCCTTCCATTCCAGTCGCGCGCCGGTGGCGGTCGCGGCCCCTTCGGCGCAGGCGACGACACGCCGCTTCAACTCGGCGGCGTAGACGGGATCGTACGAGCGGATGCGGAAGCGGCAGGCGGCATAGGGCGGGATGACATTCGGCGCGCCGCCGCCGCTCGTCACCACGCCATGGATGCGTGCCTCGGAGCGCACCTGCTGCCGCAACATGCCGACGTTGTTGAAGGTCTGGATCACTGCATCGAGGGCGTTGATGCCGGTGTGCGGGTTCGATGCGGCATGTGCGGCCCGGCCATGGAACATGAAATCTATGCCGTACGCGACCATCGAGGGTTTCAGGGCGATGTAATCTTCAGTCATCGGGTGGATCATAATCGCCGCATCCACGTCATCGAAGTAGCCATGTTCCAGAACAGGGATTTTCCCGCCCGCGTTGGGGACGGCTGATTCCTCCGCCGGTGTGCCGAGGACGACGACCTTGCCCGGCAACAACCCTTGCTGGCCGAGGCGCGCGAGAGCGATGCCCGCACCAATCGCGGCGTTGGCGATGATATTGTGCCCGCAGCCATGCCCGACATCGGGCAGCGCGTCGTATTCCGCGATAATCGCGATCGTCGGGCCATCAGGGTTGCCGCCGGGGAGCGTGGCGCGAAAAGCGGTATCGAGGCCGGCGATGCCTCGCTCGACCTCCGCCCCGAACTCTTCCAGCATCTCGGTCAATTTCGCTACTGCCTGATACTCCTGCAAGCCGAGTTCGGGATTGTCCGCCATCCAATCGCTGCACTCGATCAGCATCCGCGAAACCTGATCCACCTCACGCTGTGCCGCCGCCTTCAATGCCGCTACATCCGCCATAGCCTGCTCCTTTTCGCGCTCATCGCGCGGTCACACGCGCTCCCATTGTTCGAGGCGGGCGATGGCCGTGCGGACATTCGCTGGCACGGGCCGCTTCGCGCGCTGCGCCGGGTCGAAATTGATATAGACGCCCGTCGCGCGGAAATATGCGTCGTTTTCACCCTGTTTCCACATCTCGAATATGAAGGTCAGGCTCGTCGTGCCAATGGCGGAGCAGCGGACGCCGATCTCCACTACATCGTCGAGTTGGAACGAGCGTAGATAGTCGAGTTCGACATGCACGGTTGCCACATCGAAGACATTTGCGTCCGCAAGGTCGTAGATATGCAGGCCGATGCCGTCGCGGAAGTATTCGGTCTGCGCGATGTCCATGTAGGAGAGGTAGCGCCCGTTATAGACGATCCGCTGGCCGTCAATCTCGTCGTAGCGAACGCGGAGCATGTGAATGAAATGGAAGTCGTCGCGTGCCATTGTCGCCCTTTCGCGCACCGATTCCCACCGACCGGGCGACCAGTGTAGCAGAAGGCGGTACAATGGGAGAAATCGTTCGGCGATGGCTGGGGAACCTCACCCCCCGACCCCCTCTCCATTGCGATGGAGTGGGGCCGGGGGTGAGGTTGATCTATGGAGGATGAAAAATGGAATCGGCAGTGATCGTCGCGGCGAAGCGGACCGCAATTGGTGCATTCGGCAAAGCATTCAAGGACATCCCAACCGCGACTATCGGTGCGACGCCGCTGCGTGCCGCGATGGCGGAGATCGGTATCGCGCCGGGCGATGTGGACGACGTCATCATCGGCTGTGTCGGTCAGATCGGGCAGGATGCCTACATCGCGCGGGCGGTTGCCCTCGGTGCGGGGCTACCGATTGAGACCCCGGCGTACACCGTCAATCGCCTGTGCGGCTCCGGCGCCCAGGCAATCGGCAGCGCGACGCAGGCGATCCTCGCGGGCGATGCGCGGATCGTCGTGGCGGGCGGCGTCGAGAAGATGAGTGGCTACCCGCTCCTTGCCGATGTTCGCTGGGGTACGCGGCTCGGCGACACGGCGCTGAAAGATTCCCTCACGCAGGCGCTCTCCGATCCGTTTTCCTGCCGCCACATGGGTACAACGGCAGAGAATATCGCCCGTCGCGATGGCGTGAGCCGCGCCGACCAGGATGCCTTCAGCGTGCTCAGTCAGCAACGGACGGCGTCAGCAGTCGAGGCGGGTCGGTTCGATGAGCAGATTATCCCCATCTTGGTGCCCGGTCCGAAGCGGACGACGGTGGAAGTGACGCGAGACGAGCATCCGCGTCCGGACACGACGCTCGAAACATTGGGGAGACTCCCAGCCGTTTTCGAGAAGGACGGCAGCGTCACCGCCGGGAACGCCGCCGGCATCAACGATGCGGGCAGTGCAACCGTGATGATGGCCGCGTCGGAAGCGCAAGCGCGTGGGATCACGCCGCTCGCCCGGATCGTCGGCTGGGCGGTCGTCGGCGTCGAACCGGATTACATGGGCATCGGCCCGGTGCCCGCCGTCCGCAAGGTGCTGGCGAAGACCGATCTGACGTTGGACGACATTGCGCTCTTTGAGTTGAACGAGGCGTTCGCCGCACAATCGCTCGCCTGCATCCGCGAACTCGGGCTGGACATGGACAAAGTGAACGTCAATGGCGGCGCAATCGCGCTTGGCCACCCCATTGGCGCGACGGGGAATATCCTCGCCGTCAAACTGATCTACGAACTGCGGCGGCGCGGCGAGCGGTATGGGATCGTCACCGCCTGTATCGGCGGCGGACAGGGGATTGCCGTCGTCTTCGAGAATCCCGCCGCGTAGGCGGCACGAACATTTGGGACATGGCGCTGGTTGGCTGCCATTGTGAAAGGATTCATCACTGTGGGCATCGAGTATCACAAGCATGTTTTTGACAACGGCCTGCGCGTCTACATTACGCCGATGGACGCCGCGACCTCCGTGACCGTCGTGATCGGCGTTGGGGTCGGGGCGCGGTGGGAAGCGCCGGAAGTGAACGGCGTCGCGCACTTCGCCGAGCATATGTTTTTCAAGGGAACGGAGCGCCGCCCGACGACGCGCGACATTTCCAGCCTGATTGACGGCCTCGGCGGGCAATTCAACGCTTTCACCTCCGAGGAAATGACCGCCTACTATACCCGACTCGCGCCGGAGCACTACAAGATCGGTCTCGATGTGCTCTCCGATATGCTCTTCCACTCGAAGTTCGAACCGGATGAGATCGAGCGCGAAAAAGGCACGATCATTCAGGAAATCCGCATGTACGAGGATCAGCCGATGGCCCTCGCGCCTCGGACGTTCCAAGAGATGATGTACCCGAACCATCCGCTCGGTCGTCCCGTCCTCGGCACGGACGAGACGATTCAGGCGATGACCCGCACCACCTTCACCGATTACATGGAGATGGCGTACCACACCGGTAGCATGGTCGTTTCCATCGCAGGTAAGGTGGACGAGGCCGACGCGCTCGACGCGGTGCAGCAGTGGATGGCGCAGTTGCCCGGCGGCACCGCGCCGAAGCCGGTCCCCGCGACCGATGTGCAGCCGAGCGCGCGCGTCCAGTTGTACACGAAAGATACGGGGCAGGCGCATCTTTGTCTCGGCGTGCCGAGCCTGCCCATCGGCCACCCGGATGAAGCGGCCCTCAATGTTCTGAGCACCGTGCTTGGCGGCACGATGTCGTCGCGGCTCTTTATCGAGGTTCGGGAAAAGCAGGGGCTATGCTACTACGTTGGCTCCTCGCCGGACCCGTACACGGACACGGGGCTGTACGTCGCACGCGGAGGGATGGACCTCAATCGGATTGATCAGGCGCTGATTTCGATCCGCAAGGAGATGCTCGGCATGGCAGCCGAACCGATCTCGGACGAAGAACTGAGCATGGGCAAAGAAGGGCTGAAAGGCCGTATCCTGCTCGCGATGGAAGGTTCGGCGGGCGTCGCAATGGATGTCATTCGGCAGGAATTGCTGCGGGGTCGCGTGCGAACACCTGATGAGCGCCGCGCTGAGGTGGATGCGGTCACCAAAGAAGACATCTTCCGCGTCGCCAACGATCTCTTCATGCCGGAGCGCCTGCACCTCGCGATGTGCGGCCCCTTCGATGACCCGACGCACTTCGAATCACTCGTCCTGGAGGGAGCAGCGGCGGTGGCGGGGGATTGAAAGAACCTAACCCCGGCCCCTTCCGTTCCTCGGCGTGGGAAGGGGAGGGGAGTCCATCGAGAAGCCGTGGCGTTATGGGGAATGCCCTGATGTCGCAAAGAGTCACCCCGTCCTCGCAGGGAGGGGCCGGGGGTTAGGCAATGAACGGTTCGAGATACCGCTGCGCGAGAATCAGGCCGCGCTGCGATTTCTCTTCAGAGCCTTCATAGATCGGGTCTTCGTGTTCGATAGAGACCGCGCCGTCGTAGCCGTGTTCGCACAGCGCGGCGAGCACCTGCCGCCAGTTGACGACGCCGTAGCCGGGGAGCCGGTAGCGCCACCAGCCGGAACTACGATGGCCCTCGGTGAAAATCTGACCGGGAACGCCGTACTCGTACAGGCCGTCAGTGATGATCTCCGTATCCTTGGCGTGAACGTGATAGATGCGCGGCGCGAACTCGCGCAGCACGCGCATGTGATCAATGCCCATCCAGACGAAATGGGACGGATCGAAGCAAAGGCCGAGCGCGGGGGAGTCGAACGCAGCGAAGACGCGACGAAACATCTCCGGCGAGTAGCAAAGGTTGCGGCCCCAGCCGAACCACGGTTCCAGCGCGATGCGGATGCCGAAGCGGTCCGCCGCCGCGACGATCGGCCCCCAGGTCGCGACGAAGCGGTCGAAATTCTGCGCCAGCGAGATCGCCGGGTCAACATTGTTGAGCATACCGAGGCAGACGGTGATGCCCTGCCGCGATGCCTGCTCGAAATACTCGATCAGTGTATGCACCGCGCCATCTCGAACGCGGCGATCCGGTGAGAAAATCTCGTTAGCGGTCGGCGCCGTGACAGTCGGCACGCCAACGCGGAGACCGGCGGCGGTCGCGACGTGTCCGCCGTTCGGCAAAACCTTGTGCGTGTCCACAAAGGCGAAGCTGTGCTCCTTCGCCCACGCGCACAGTTCGGGGTAGGAGACCTCGCGCAGATCGCGCGGGACAATGAATCCGAGATGCATGCAGTCTCCCTTGGCATTTCCCTGCGCCACGTCGGGGCGCGATAAAAAATTTGCCGGTGGCGGCGGCCTTTCGCCTGCCGCCCCACCAGGTGCTACTACTTGCGTGCTGCGTCCAACGCAGCCGCAATGCCGCCGAGGCGCTGATCGCGCTCGACGACGAAACGCTGGATCCCCTTGAGGATGAAGTCGGGCGACAGATGCGCCTCTTCATATACCTCGGCGGGGCTGCCGCCGGTACGCCAGCGGTTGTCGAAGTCGGACGACATCGCGTACTCGTCCGCCAGCCGATGTGTCACCCAGTCGCGCATTAGGCGGCGTGCGCTGTTGGTGATGTAGGTCATATCGAGTTGGTCGGCGGGCGAGATGATCTGTGCCTGATATTCCTTTGACTGTCGCTTGAACAGCTCCGGGCTGACGACCGCGACGAGTTTGACGTTCAAGCCGAGTTCATCGAGTTTCGGCAGGAGGCTCACGGTATTCGCGGTAGACAACGTTCCCTGGACGAGGATGGTGCCGCCGCGCGGCTGCCCAGGCTTGTAATCGCGAATCAGATACGCACCCTTTGCCGCTTCGAAGTGGGAGGCCATGCCGAGGGCCGCGCGGTCGGGAATCTGAATCGGTGGTCGGGTCAGGTGCAGGGCGATGATCGGCACATCCGCCGCGAAGGCCGCGCCGAGGAGCACCGGCACCTCGTTATGTTCCCACGGCACGAGGTTGATGATTCGCCCTTCGGGGAAGAGTTGCGTCACGCCCGGCGAGAAGATGCCGAAGTGTGTCCGCGAGTCCTCCGCCGTTTCCGGGCCGGAGTGACCGGCGACCCAGAGTACCTTGCCGACCTTGAAGTCCGAATCCTGTGCCAATTGGCTGAACAGTCGCATCAGGCCGTACTTCAGGTAGGAGAACGACGCGTACGTCGAGTGGGCGGCGTAGAAACCGTCGAAGTTCTCGTACGGTGTCGGGGAGAAGTTGACGGTCGCGATGCCCGCGCTGATGCCGGAGTTCGTGAACTCGGTGATCTCCTGCGGCAAAAGCGAGCCGTCCAGGTTCTTGTTGCGGTCGTAGCGGCCCCAACCGGGCACATCGCCGTACCCTTCGGCGAAGCCCGCGATGTTCGTTGACTCGGATAGGTCCGCTGACATGGCGATAAAGAGCGGCCGTCCGTAGTGCTGCCGACCGAGGCTATTGATATATGCGCCCCACTTCGCGAAACCGGCGCGGTTCGGCGCACTCGCACCCGGCTTCACGAAGAGGTCATCCGGGTAATTCTTGAAATCCCAGAATCGCTTGTCCTCGAAGGGATTCTTGCTCGTGTCCAGCTTGAAACTCGAGATCTCCTCCGGCACCGAGTCGCCAAGTTCGACGAGGCGATCGGCCAGGTAATCAACCAGCGCGTCGTCGCTCGCGATCGTATCGGCGATCACCTTCAGATTCGCCTCGAACTGGGCGCGCAACGCGCCCGCGTCGGACGGCGCAGCCTCACCGAATCCTTCCCATTTCGCACCGTACTTGTCCGCGAATTCCTTCCGGCCCTGCCAAAAGATTTCGGAGTTCAACTTGTGCGGCGTACCGTGCGACTTGTATCCCGTGACACCGTAGCCGCGCCCCTTAATCGTCTTGAACCACGTCATGCTCGGCACGTGATCGTGGTTCGGCGTTTCCATCGTCTGGAGCAAGGCGCGCGTCACGTCCTCGTACTCCGAGCCGTGCTCGGTGCCGTGGACACGGAAACCGTACGGCTCGAACCATGAGGTCGGTGTACCATTGACGACATCGCTGATCCCCATCGCGTCAATGCCGAAGTCGTTCCAGTCAATCAGGTAGTGGAGGTTGTCGAGTCCGAGGCCCCACGCCGAGTTCTTCGACTCGTGCGATGCGCCGGCGGTTAGGCCACCCTCGCCGTCCACCGCGAAGACTTTGACACCCTCGGCACCCGCGCGCTTCAGCGCCACCGCCTCGCCCACCGCCGCAGGCGATCCGTGCCCCGTCGGGCCGGTGTTGAATTTGAGGAAGAGCGTCTTTCCTTCCATTTCGGCGTGCCCCGCCAAGCCATCGTGCCGCCGGAAGCCGAGCAGGTCGTTCCACATCAACTGCCGTCGTTGGGCCTCGGGAACGGCAAAGCGTTGGTCTCCGGTCCGGTCGAGCTTTGCGCGGAGCGCCGTGTTGTACGCTGCGAGCGACGCATATACGAGCGGAACCGTATGGCCCGCGACGAGCACATAGCGGTCGCCGAATCGTTTTTCAGGGTGACGAATGTCCCATCGCATGAAGCCGCCGAGGGTTAGCGCGACGAACATGTGTCGCTTCGACCGCGAGCCGCCGGGGTGACCGCTCTGGCGGTAGTTCTCAAAGACATCAATGAAGTTGTCAATACAGTCGCCGATTTTTTCCCAATGCGGGAACTGCTTTTCGAGTTCGGACTGCCGGACGCTCACATCTGGACTGGCGGTTACGGCCACGATGCCACCTCCCGTTTCACTACTACTCAAAGGCCAGCGGTCTCACTGACTACTGACTACTGACTACCGACTACTCGGCGAGCCAGGTAAGACGCGGACGAATCTGCGGATTGACCGGTGTATTCGGCATCTGGCCGCGCAAGGCGCGTGCCGCCTCCTCGCCAACGCGGCGGTGCATGATCGCAAAGGTCTCGCCCGCATAACTTGCCGTGTGCGGCACGAGCACGACGTTCTCCATTGCCATCAGTGGGCTATCTTGCGGGAGCGGTTCGGTCTCGAAAACATCAAGCCCCGCGCCGGCAATCGTGCCGTGCTGCAAGGCAGCAATCAGCGCCGGTTCGTCCACGACCGGCCCGCGCGAGGTATTGATGAGGTATGCGGTCGGCTTCATCAACGCGATCATCCCGGCATTGATCATATGCTTTGTATCGGGCAGAAGCGGCGTATGAATAGAAATGTAGTCGCTCTGGCGCATTACCTCTTCGAGCGGCAACATCTCGACGCCGAGCGCGGTGGCGCGCTCGGCGGGGACGTACGGATCGTAGGCGACGACGCGCACATCGAGCGGAACAAGGCGGCGATGGAACTCGCGCGCAATCTGCCCGAAACCGACCAACCCGACGGTCTCGCCGTGGATCGGCCCCATCGGCGACAGGAAGGGCGCGCGATAACCCGATGCCCGGTCCCCCCACGCGCCGGTACGCATCCACTTGTCATGCCGCGTGATTTTCTTTGCACAATCGAGCAGGAGCGCCAGCGCGTGGTTCGCCACTTCGGGTAGGCAAAAGTCCGGGATGTTGACGACAACAAGATCGTGGTCGCTCGCGGCGGGCACGTCAATCGTGTCGTACCCGACCCCATATCGGACGAGCGCGCGGCAATGTTCGAGATGCTCGATGACCGCGCGCGTGAAATGCGCGCCGGGCACAAGCAGCGCATCCGCGTCGTGGCAGTGCTCGATCAACTGCTCCGGTGTCGTCAAATTGCCGTAACTGACGAGACAATCCGCGAACTCCGCCAGCCCCTCGCGCTCCCTTTCGAGCGGCGCACCGGGCGGCGCGCTCGTATGTACAACCTTGAACATCGTCGCTTCGCTCCTTCAGTAATGAGTAATGAGTATAGACCCGATCCCCTCGTTGCTCATTGCTCATCACTCATTGCTCAATACTTGATCACTTCCGACTGCTTGCGCGGTGACCAACCCTTCACGGAGGCCGCTTCGACCGTTGCTTCGTGGAGCATGAAGCGCGACTCGGAGGCGAGGGCGAGATACTGGTATCCTTCAGCGATTCGTTCGCTCACCGCTTTGTGATCCGCGCAGTGGATACCGGCGGCGACGTGATGCTTCTTGCAGGTCTGAAGGATGTGCTGCATCCCTTCCTGGAAGACCTTCGCCTCCGACCACATCGCGGGCGTTTCGCCCATGTTGCCGAGCATGTCGTTCGGGCCAACGAAGACACCGTCAATGCCGCCGTCCGCGAGCATCGCGTCGAGATTGTTGATCCCTTCGGGCGATTCGATCATGATAATCACGCAGATTTCGTCGTCGGAGCGCTGGTTATACTCGCCGGGCTGGGCGTCGAAGGAGGCATTGTATCGCCCGCCGCCGTAGGAGCGGTTGCCGGCGGGCGGGTGCTTGGCGGCGCGGGCGATCAGTCGCGATTCCTCCACCGTGTTGACCATCGGGGCAACGATGCCCCACGCGCCCGCATCCAACACGCGCTTGATGTTTTCGTGGTGCCCCTGCGGCAGGCGCACCATCGGCGCGCACCCCGTACCGCGCATCGCCATCATCATCAGCGCGACGGTCTCGATGTCAATCGCGTTGTGCTCCCAGTCAATCGTCAACCAGTCGAAGCCGACCGTCGTCATTGCCTCGACGGCGAGCGGCGCGTCATAACTGAGCCACGTCCCGACCGACGGCCGACCTTCTTTGAGCGCACGCTTGACATGATTTTCCCGCATACTCTTTCTCTACCCCTCCCGGCGTCAATGCGCCGCGTCCAACATTCCGACCAGGTGGCCACTCTCGTCCGCACGGAGCGGTTCCAGTTCGCCCACGAGTTCCAGGGTGTCGTTCGCCCGCACCTCATCGAGTAGGGCGGGCGAGACGGCGAGCGTATCCAGATGCAAGGTGCTGTGGATGCGCGCGACGCGCGGTTCGCGCTCGACGCCGCGCAACGCGGAACGGATCGCCCATGCGATAGCGTCCTCGTCGTTCGCGCGGATCAGCGGGATCTTGCCTGCCGCGATTGCCTCCGCTGTGATCGCATTCATCATCAGCGCGTGGTGGTCAATCTGGTCGAAGACGCGCTGCGTCGTGAAATCGGCGAAACCGATCCCCATCGCGTTGCCGTGTGTCTCCGGAGTGAGGCTGAGGACGACGATACGCGTGAAATCGGGCACCTTCGGGCCACCGAAGCGCCGCCACATGCCGATGATATTCGGGTCCATGCCGGTGCCGCTAATGTTCTTGCCCATCGTGTCCACAATCAGCACGTCCAACTGGCCGAACGGTACGCGCGGCAGCAGCGTATTGGCGAGTTTCAGTAGTTCGGCATCGGTGGCGATGATCTGGTCGGGGCGTGAAACGCGGATCGTATGCACCTGCTCGTATGCGTTTTCTACGATATGAATACCGGCGACGATATTCGCCCGTTCGATCGTGATGGCGGCGGCGTCCGTGATGTGCGTGCCGAGGCCCGCGGAATGCATCTGCTCCGCGCCATGTCGCTTGCCCATGCCAACCGCGATCATTTTCGCGACGCCGCTCTCAACTGCACCCCGGAACGCTGTGTGTGCCTTAACCCGGTTGACGACGATCACGCCGTCCGCCTCGCTCGCCATCCGGTCGTAATACACGGTGATTCCATCGGCGGTTGTGCCGACTTCAACGACATCCATCGTCGCGCGGACGGGACAGCCGAGCGCCGCCTCGGTCATCCCGTACCCGGCCATCATCTCGATCTGGCCGTCGGCGGTCGCGCCGCCATGCGATCCCATCGCGGGGATCAGAAATGGCTCTGCGCCGCGCGTTTTCAGTTCCTCGACGACGGTGCGTAAGATGGGTACGATGTCCGCGATGCCACGGCTCCCGCCCGTGAGCGCGATTTTCGCGCCCGGTTTGATCTGCGGGATGTCGCCGAGTGCGGCGATTCCGGCACGGATCGCGCCCGGTACATCATCGAGATGTTGGGGCGAGAGTTTCTGGCGGATGCGGGCGAGCGGGGGAAGGGTCGTGACTGCGTGGGTGCGCGGTGGGGCCGCAACCGCAGCGTGCAACGATTCCCGACCTCGGCTTGTGCTCGTGCTCATCGCCCCGCACTCCCTTCATCGCGACTCGTTGTGCGCACCATAACGGCAGGCTCACTACTCACGCGACGTAGCCTACCACCGGATTGCAGTCAGCGAAACCCTCTAACACCGGAATCTGTGTCGTTCGGCATAGCGGCGTGGGAGCGAGGATGCTACGATACGGCCACGGTGGACCCCGCTGTGCGTGAAAGGAGTGACCGCGATGATCCGTCCGCATGTGCTGCCCGGCATCGGTGTCGGCGCAGACCTCGGCGACTACCTCGATGAGATACCGCTGCCGCCCGTGTATGCCGTCCGTGACGAGACGCCGCAGCCGGTAATCGGAATCGGCGATGTGCGCGCCGCCGTCCGCTCGGCGCTCGCCGAATCGGGCGCGCTGGAGCGCATCCGACCGGGGATGCGCGTTGCTGTTTGCGCGGGCAGCCGGGGAATTGACCAGATCGTGCCGACGCTGCACGAAGCGATCCGTGCCGTCCGCGAGCGTGGAGGCGAGCCGTTCGTCCTCGCGGCGATGGGTAGCCACGGCGGCGCGACCGCCGAAGGACAGCACGAAATCCTTTCCGGCTACGGGATCACCGACGAGGCGATGGATGCGCCCATCGTTACGGGTGTCGAAACGGAGTGCGTCGCGACCGTCGAGGGCGGCGTGCCCGTTTGGGTCAACGCGCGCGCCCGCGCAGCGGACGCCACACTCGTCATCAACCGCGTTAAGGCGCACACCGATATTCGCGGCACAATCGAGAGCGGGCTGGCGAAAATGTGCGCGATTGGGTTGGGTGGCCCACGCGGCGCGGCGGTTTTCCACCGGAGTGGGCCGCAGATGCTCGCCAAATTGATCCCAATCGTCGCGAAAGAAACGATCTGCGCGCTCAACATCATCGGCGGCATCGCGCTCGTGGAAAATGCTGCCGGGACGCTCGGTGAAATGCGCGGCATGCAGCCGGACGAGATCGGCGGCCCGATTGAAATGGCGCTGCTTGAACGCGCGAAGGCGCTGCATCCGCGTATCCCGATTGATCAACTGGATGTGTTGATCGTGGACGAATTGGGAAAGGACGTTTCCGGTAGTGGTCTCGATTCGGTCGTCATCGGTCGGATGTATATCCACACGGTGCCGGAATTCGAGCGGCCGGACATCAGCATCATCACCGTCCTGGATGTGACAGACGCCTCGCACGGCAATGCGGTCGGCATCGGCTTTACGGACTGCATCCCGGCCTCGCTGGTCGCGAAGATTGATTGGCGCGCGATGTATATCAACGCCGCGACATCCGGCCTCGGTGGGCCGCAGCGTGCCAAGATGCCGATGGTCTTCCCGACGATGCGCCAGACCGTTCAGGCGGCAATCTTCATGTGCGGCCGAAGCGACTTCGAAAATGTCCGCCTCGCGCGCATCCGTAACACGCACGATGTCCAGGAAATGACCGTATCGGCGGCGGTACGCGGTGAACTGGTCGGCAGGCCGCATCTGCATGTCGCGGCTGCCCCTGAACCGCTCATATTCGCGGAATGAGGCGTATGCGATCGTCGCCCTCGGGCCTGGTCGGAATCGTCGCGGACGACATCACTGGCGCATGCGACGCCGCCGCGCAATTTCAGCGGGCGGGCGCACGCAC
>JBBSFO010000039.1:0-15607 GCA_038238655.1 Thermomicrobiales bacterium
GCGACATCGCGCAGCCACAGCCCCGGCCCGCAACCGAGGTCCACGACATGCGGCTTTTCGCCGAGGGACGCAATTGCTTCCGCCGCGATGATCGCGCGCACGTCCGCAGGGATGCGGTTCTCGTAGGATTGCGTCATCATCGCGCAGAAGCGCGCGGAGTCGGGTGGCGGCGATTGCGGCGTGGCACTCATGCGGATGCCTCCTCGGTTGTGCCACGGACGGCCGTTTTGCGTTCCTCGGTGGTGTTCCGCCACAGCGCACCGCCGAGGGGTTCCGCGAGCGCACGCTGGAGCGCGATCCGCTCGCCCGCCGTCAGGTCAGCGAGCGTCACCGTGCCGTCGAGGACGCGGCGCATCGCCATCGCTTCCTGCGTCAGATCGCGCCATCCGATGCCCGCTGCGCGATCAATCAGGAGCGCGCAGGCGATCATCCCCTCGTAGCGGGCGGTTTCCGGCTCCTTGTCCCGCACACCAAGAAAGACCATCGCGACGCGCTCGCCGCCCGGCACATCCGCTTTGTCGCGGGAGAACTGGATGCCTTGCTGCGCCTGCGACCGCCCGTGGAGCGCGCCCGCATCGAAAAACGCGTCGTCGCCGTCAATCACGACAGCGGTGAGCGTGATGCCCATGAATTCCTCGCCGCCGATCGCGCTGGCGAGATTCATGCCAAAGTGCATCGGCAGTGCGTTGTATTTCAGTTCGGGCTTCTTCGGTTCCATGCGACCTCGATTCTTCGATTCCGTGCCGACGCTGATGTCGTAATGCTTTCCCGAGCGCGCGGCGCGTGCCCGTTCTCCGCAGCATACGCCGCCGCCATCTTCTCCGCCAGATCAATAAACACCGAGCGGATAACCCCACGCACCTGACGAACCCGTCACGAACGGCGTTCGCGGACGATTATCTGCATTCAGGAACGTACGGTATCTTCGGTGCTAATGGCTCCGGTCATATGCCGACACCGTCGCTCGTAGCGGTCGCTTCTCGATCGCGCGATTCCTCAGAGGGGAGACCTGATTTCCATGACGCACGCACGCCGCTTCACCGCCCCGTTTCTGATGTTGATGCTCTTGCTCGTCGCGATTGTCGGGCCTGTCTCCGGTGTTGCCGCCACGACGATGTTCTGGGACCCGGACGGCGCGTATAGCGTCGCTCTACCCGTCGGGTGGCAGCCTGCGGAAACCGAGAGTGGCAATATCGGCTTCGCGAGTCGGGCCATCGGCGCGGCATTCGTCATCGCCGCGACCCCGGCCAATGGGCAGTCGCTGGATGACGCGGCAGCGGCGACCATGGCCGACTTCGCGAATGAACCGGGCTACCTGGCAAGCCCGGCGGGGATGCAGGACCTGATCGTTGGGGGAGCGCCGGCGAAAGGATGTTCCTACCGAAGCTACGACGATGACGGCAGCCTCATCTCGACCGCAGCGGTGATGGTACTCAACAATGACACCATGTACCTCCTCACCTTTGTGACGACGCCTGATCGGGAAGGTGCGACTCAGCCCGCGATTGCAGCGATCCTGAGTTCGTGGCGCTTTTCCTGAAACGCGCCGACCGTTTCCGCTACGGGTGGGGTCGCGGTATATATTACCGATCGCCCGCAGCGGATGCGTCGGTCAGCATGTCAACGTCGAACGATGGGCCGTCGAACTTTTGCCCGCCCACCTCGAAGCGAACGCGATACACGCCGACTTCCTCCAGCAATATATTGTTGAGGGTCACCGCGATGATCGCGCGATGCTTCGGGTACGGCGAGTCAACGATGATCTGCTCTTTCATCAGCGATGTGTTCGCGGGACCGAGGAGTGTGAAGTCCAGGGGAATGCGACGGCCCTTATCCTGCGGTGTAAAGAAGAGCAGAATCGGGAGGACGTAATTGGACAGCGTGAAAGGCAATTCCGCAACGCTGATCGCGAACGGTCCGAACCCCTCCACATCGAGCCGGCCATCCGGTCGTTCCGTGACCTTTTCCGCAAAAAACGCCCCTTCGACTCGCATCATATCCTCCGATACAGCTCATTCCTGCTACCAAGACAGGTCGCTTATGTTTGACTCTTCCGATATCCTGCCGCCTGCGCCGCCGCCTCAGTGGCAAAACAGGTGCGCGCGGCAAGCGTCGCGTAATCGCGCTGCCCCGCCACATGATAGATTTTGCTTGCCTCGATCCCTTTCACCGGATATCCGGTCGGGCACATCGTACCCGTTCCCGCAGCTGAGCCGGGATTGGCCGTTGTCGTGCTCGCGGTAGAGGCGGTCGCGACGATCACGACCGGCACGGGCGAGGGTGGCGTTGTGGGCGCTGGGGCGGCAGGTGGCAGGGTAACGATTGGTGGCAAGGCGGGCTTCGTCGTGGCATCGGCGGTGCCCGCTGGCGGAGACGCGGCCGGAGATAGCGAGGGGGGCGAAGGTTCCGCAGGGCTTGGGGTCACGATCGGCGACGGCGCGAACGATGCCTGCACGTTGACGGTGGGCGATCCGGGAACAAGGGCACGTGCCATCGGGGTGGAAGCGGCAGTGGGAATCGCAACGGTCGGTAGAGTTGGCGGTGTCGCGGCGGTTGTGGGCCCGGTGGGCAGGCTCAATCCGCTCCCGCCGCAACCGGCGAGCAGGAAGAGAAAAAGGAACCATAACCGTCGCACTTCTTTCTCTCCCTACGCCCCGATCATCCGCCATTCTGATGGCGGATCGCCTCCCTGAACCTTATCATCGGCGGCCAGTCTTCGCGAACGCATCATTTTGCATTGCGTATATCTAATAATCCTCCCAGCAAGATGCAACCATTGTTCAATTTATCCGTTGAATAGTCGAATAGGGATTGGAAAAGCAACGGGGGAAACAATGGAAGACGAGGTCGCTCGGGGTCCTGGTCGTCGGTCTCGGTATGGCGTGCCACTCCTCAATGTTATGTGTCAGATGCCGCGTGAGTGGATAGACGCGATTGATGAGCAGGCGGAAGCCGACCATGTTTCCCGCTCGGAGATGGTGCGGGTGATCGTCTCCGGGTGGCTCAGCGAGCGCAAATTGATCAATCCCCCGCCCCCGCGCGAAGGAAGATCGCACGACATGACGCCGCACTAGGCGTCCATCAGGCCAATGATCGGTGGCTTGTCTCCGCCGGGTGGGGCGGTGTGGATCATCAGGACGACCCAGACGGGGCCGTTCACGCTCGGGGCGGGTGATTCCGGCACGATGGTTGCTGTCTCCCAGCCGCCGCGTGCGGCAGCATCTTTCGCCATCGCGAAGGCATCCTGATACGCGCCGCCAAACCCAACAAAGGCGGCGTTCCAGTAGTCGAGCCAGGTAATGGCAGGGAAGTCGCCGGTCGTCGAGCTGAGGATGCGATATTCCTGCGGCGGCTTGCCGGCGGCCTCCACCGGCGCAGCGCAGCAGAGCGCAATGATGAGTAGTCCAATCGTTATGAACCGCATGTCGTTCCCTCCTATGACCCCGACCACCATAACTGAAATTCTAACACAAACTGGATTCCATCGCGTGTCGGCGAATGCAGCCCGTTCGGACGCATTGAACGCCATACGGTGGCCCTCATCCTGCGACACCGAGGAGGTGACGCGGCCCGGAACCGCTGTCAACAGGTATGGGTAGAACAAGCGAAAGAGCGGATCATGCAGTCACATGAACGATTGGGCGCGACCAATCTCGGCGGGGATCGGTGCCATTTTTGTGTCTGGGCGCCCCTTTCCCAGCGGGTGGAGGTCGTCCTTGACGGACGCGATGCGCCGATGCAGCGAGACGACCGAGGTTACCACCGCACCACAGTGGACGGCGTCGCGCCCGGCGCGCGGTACCGGTATCGGCTTGATGGCGACAAAGAACGACCCGATCCCGTTTCCCGCTATCAGCCTGAGGGCGTGCATGGCCCGTCCGCCGTCACCGACCCCAGCGCGTTCCGTTGGAGCGACGTGGGGTGGGCCGGGTTGCCGCTGGAGCGGTTCGTCATCTACGAACTGCATATCGGGACATTCACGCCGGAAGGGACATTCGACGCCGCTCTTTCCCATCTCGACACGCTGAAGGACTTGGGCATCACGGCAATCGAGATCATGCCCGTCGCGCAGTATCCCGGCGATCGCGGTTGGGGCTATGACGGCGTGCAACTCTACGCTGTGCAGCACTCGTGTGGTGGGCCGGAGGGGTTGATGCGGTTCGTGGATGCCTGCCACGCGCGCGGAATGGCGGCGGTCCTCGATGTCGTCTACAACCATTTCGGGCCGGAAGGGAACTACCTCTGGGAGTACGCGCCCTATTTCACCGAGCGGTATACGACGCCCTGGGGCGCGGCGCTGAACTTCGACGGCCCGCACAGCGACGACGTGCGCCGTTTCTTTCTCGGTAACGCGCTGCAATGGCTCGACGACTTCCATATGGATGGTCTGCGACTCGACGCGATAGATGCGATCAAGGATTATTCCGCCTATCCGTTTCTCGGCGAACTTGCTGATGTCACCCACGCGCGCGCCGAAGAGCGCGGCTACCCATTTACACTGATCGCGGAGAGCGATCTGAACGACGCGAAAGTGATCCAACCGCCGGAGCAGCGCGGCTACGGCCTGGATGCGCAATGGAGCGACGACTTCCACCATGCGCTGCATGTCCTGCTCACCGGCGAGCGGCGCGGCTACTACGCGGACTTCACGGATGTGAACGATCTCGCGCAGGCATTCCGCGAGAGTTTCGTCTATGCCGGGAAGTTTTCGACGCACCGGCAGCGGCGGCACGGCAATCGCGCGCTTCCCGCCGAAGGATGGCGGTTCGTCGTTTGTTCACAAAACCACGATCAGGTCGGCAATCGCGCGACGGGCGACCGTCTTGGTCACATCGTTCCGTACGATGCGGCGAAACTGGCGGCGGCGGCGGTGCTGCTTTCGCCCTTCGTACCGCTCTTGTTCATGGGTGAGGAGTACGGTGAGCCGCAGCCCTTCCAGTACTTCACGAGCCACGGCGATGAGGCGTTGATCGCGGCGGTGCGCGAGGGAAGGCGCGCGGAGTTCGCTTCTTTCCACTGGGAGGAACAGGTGCCCGATCCGCACGACCCCGCGACCTTCCACCGCTCCAAACTGACGCACCGCGAGCACGAAGACGGCCCGCACGGCACCCTTTGGCAGTTCTATCAGGAGTTGCTGCGCCTCCGCCGCACCTGTCCCCCCCTCGCCACGCTCGACCTCGCATCTCTCGATGTCCACGCAGATGAAGCATCGAAGACGCTCATCGTCCGCCGTTGGGCGGGGAACGACCAAACACTCGCACTCTTCAACTTCAGCGACCGCGAGCAAACGGTGGGAATTAGCCCACCCCCGGCCCCTCCCGACACGGGAGGGGAGTACGTTGGGACATCCGGGCGTTCCCCTTCCGCCACCGAGGCGAGTGGCGGACTCCCCCTCCCGCGCCGGGAGGGGGCCGGGGGGTGGGCGCTCCTCCTCGATTCCACCGATGCACGCTGGCGCGGGCCGGGGAGCGCCATACCCGGTATACTACCCGTGGATAGTAGCGCGACCGTGACGCTGCCACCCTGGGGCGTCGCACTCTTCGGGACGGAAGCGCCGACATAAACGGTTTCCCCTCCCCTCTCCATCGCTCGCAGATCGGGGAACAAAGCGGTCCGTCCGGCGATGGAGAGGGGCCGGGGGTGAGGACATAAGGGAAAGAATGACCAACCAATTCGTGTGCATCCACGGCCACTTTTACCAGCCGCCGCGCGAGAACCCGTGGCTCGAAGCGATCGAGTTGCAGGATTCCGCCTATCCGTACCACGACTGGAACGAGCGGATCACGGCGGAATGCTACGCACCGAATGCCGCCTCGCGCATCCTCGATGGCGCGGGGCGGATCGCACAGATCGTCCAGAACTACGCGCGTATTAGTTTCAACGTCGGCCCGACGCTGCTCGCCTGGATGGAGGCGAAAACGCCCGAGATCTACGCGGCGATCCTCGACGCCGACCGCGATAGCCGCGCGCGTTTCTCCGGTCATGGCTCGGCGATGGCACAGGCATACAATCACATGATTCTGCCGCTCGCCAACCGGCGCGATAGATGGACACAAATCCACTGGGGTATCGAAGACTTCATGCACCGCTTTGGCCGCTCCCCCGAAGGGATGTGGCTCGCCGAGACTGCGGTGGACGTTGAAACGCTCGAAATCATGGCGGAGCAGGGCATCACCTTCACCGTCCTTGCGCCGTCGCAGGCCGGGCTGATGCGTGCGATCGGCACGGAGGAGTGGAACGATGTCGCCGGGGCGCGGATTGACCCGACGCGCGCCTACATGCAGCGATTGCCGTCCGGCCGAAGCATTGCGCTGTTCTTTTACGATGGCCCGATCTCACGTGGTGTCGCCTTTGAGGGGTTGCTCAACCGGGGCGAGAATCTGGCAAACCGGTTGCTCGGCGCATTCTCCGATGAGCGTACCTGGCCGCAACTCGTCCATATTGCGACGGATGGCGAGACCTACGGTCATCATCACGCCCACGGTGACATGGCACTCGCCTACGCGCTCCATCATATCGAAGCGCACGACCTCGCCCATCTGACCATCTACGGCGAATACCTGGAGATGTTCCCGCCGACGCACGAGGTGCAGATTATCGAAAACACGGCGTGGAGTTGCGAACATGGCGTCGAGCGGTGGCGGAGCAACTGCGGCTGCAACACCGGCGGCCGCCCGGACTGGAACCAGGAGTGGCGCGGGCCGTTGCACGCGGCGCTCGACTGGCTGCGGGATGCTGTTGTGCCCATCTATGAGGCCGGGATGCGCGCGCTCGTCCACGATCCGTGGGTGGCGCGGGACGATTATATTGCCGTCATCCTCGACCGCTCGGAAGAAAACGTCGCGCGTTTTCTCGCCGATCATACGACGCATGCATTGGCCGACGCCGAGCGCGTTCGGCTCTGGGAACTGCTCGAACTGCAGCGGCACGCAATGCTGATGTACACGAGTTGCGGCTGGTTCTTCGACGAACTTTCCGGTATCGAGACGGTGCAGGTCATCGAGTATGCCGGGCGCGTGATCCAACTGGCGGAGACGGTTACCGGCGAGCGGTTCGAGCCGCATTTCCTCGATCTCCTGCAGGTAGCGAAAAGCAACATCCGCGACCATCGGGACGGTCGGCTGATCTACGAGAAGTTCGTCAAGCCTGCTGTCGTAGACACCGCGAAACTCGCCGCGCACTATGCGATCAGCTCGCTCTTCGATGAGTACGCGGATAATGCATCGGTCTACTGCTACACCGTCGAGCGCGAGGACTACCGGCGGCGCGAAGCGGGCCGGGCAGCGCTGGTCGTCGGGCGGGCGCGATTCACATCGCGCATCACGGGCGAGTCCGCCGTAGAAATCTTCGGCGCGCTCTCGCTCGGCGACCACACGATCAGCAGCGGCGTCGGCGCCGAAATGGACGAGGAAGCGTACCGCGCCTTCGTTGACCACCTCACCGAGGCGTTCGACCGCGTGGATTTCCCCGAAGCGATCCGCGCGATGGACCGCTATTTCGGCGAATCCATCTACTCCCTTAAAACCTTGTTCCGCGACGAGCAGCGCAAAATCCTCGATACCGTGCTCGACGCAACGCTCGCGGAAGACGAGGCGAGTTACCGCCAGATCTACGACCGCCAGTCGCCGCTGATGCACTTCGTGCGCGACCTCCATGTGCCATTGCCGCAAGCCTTCCAGACCGCAGCGGCATTGATTCTCAGTCTGGACTTCAAGCGCGCGCTTGCTGCCACGACGTTGGACCGCGACCGTATCCAGACATTGCTCGCGGACGCGGAGACGTGGAACGTTCATCTTGACGCGGCCGGGCTGTCGTACATGCTGCGGCGGCGGGCGGAACGACTCTCTGAGGAGCATCATGCCGACCCGATGGACCTTGTATCCCTCGCGGCGCTCCGCGAGGTCGTTGAGGTCGCGCGCATGCTGCCCTTCGGGATCGTTTTCTGGCACGCGCAGAATGTCTACTACGATCTGTTGCAGACGCGATACCGCGAGTTCTACCGGCGGGCGCGGCGCGGCGACGAACACGCGCAGGCATGGGTGACGCACTTCATCGCGCTCGGGGAGGGGTTGGGCATGGAAGTAGGAGAAACGACGCTGGAAGAGATTCGCGCCCTGCCATCGGTCGCTACCGTCGCGCAGGAAGCGCTCGAACGGGCGCGCATCCCGCGTGCGACCTACCGGTTGCAGTTCAATCGCAACTTCACCTTCGCTGATGCGCAGCCACTCGTTGCCTACCTCGCCGACCTCGGCATCAGCGATGTCTATGCCTCGCCGCTCCTGAAAGCGTGCGCGGGCAGTGACCACGGCTACGACATTTGCGATCACGGTCAGTTGAACCCGGAAATCGGCACAATGGCGGAGTTCGATCGCTTCGCCGCCGCGCTCCGGGAGCGGGGATTGGGCCTCGTCTTCGACATGGTACCGAACCATATGGGCATCGCCGATCCGAGCAACGGCTGGTGGATGGACGTGCTGGAGAATGGCCCCAGCTCGCTCTACGCGACGACGTTTGACATTAACTGGCACCCGGTCAAGCGCGAATTGGCGAACAAAGTGCTGCTGCCGATCCTCGGCGACCAGTACGGCGGCGTCCTCGAAAGTGGTCAGTTGCGGCTCTCGTACGAAAGTGGCGCGTTCTTTCTCCACTACTGGGATACCGTGTTGCCCATCGCGCCACATACCTACGACCGCATTCTCGGCTACCGCCTCGACGCGTTGATCGCGGAATTGGGGGCAGACGACGAGCATCTGCTCGAACTGGAAAGCATCCTCACCGCACTCGGTTACTTGCCCGCAACGGACGACACCGACCCGGAAAAGATGGCGGAGCGACACCGCGAAAAAGAAGTCATCAAACGGCGCATCGCGGCGCTGTACGATGCGAGCGCGGAAGTCCGCACGGCCATTGCGGTCGCCCTCGATGCCTTCAACACGGCGGACGGGGCGGGCATCGAGATGCTCGATGATCTGCTCGACCTGCAACCCTATCGCCCCGCGTTCTGGCGCGTCGCGGCGGAAGAGATCAACTATCGCCGCTTCTTCGATATCAACCAGTTGGCGGCGATCCGCGTCGAAGTGCCTGAAGTCTTCGCGGCGACGCACGAACTCGTCTTCCGCCTGCTCGCAGAGGGCAAGGCGACCGGTCTGCGCATTGACCACCCGGACGGACTCTGGGATCCGCCGGACTACTTTCGCCAGTTGCAGGAGCAATACATCCTTGCCTGCGTCCGCGCGCGCATGCCGGAGCACGACGCGGAGGAGAAGGGCGAACTCGAAGAAGCCGTACGTGCCTGGTTCGACGCGCATATCGGGAGTGACGGTGCGCAATCGCCGCATTTACCGCTGTATGTCGTCGCGGAAAAAATTCTCACCGAGGGCGAGACGCTACCGGAAAATTGGCTGGTCGCCGGGACGACGGGGTACGACTTCCTCAACGACGCGAATGGTCTCTTTGTGGATGCGCGCAATCGCAAGGCGATTGACGAGATTTACGCGCGTTTCACGGGAAACCAGACGCCGTTCAATAACCTCACGAACGCGACCAAGAAGATGATTATGCTCATCTCACTCGCCAGCGAGATCAACGCGCTTGCCTATCAGTTGGAGCGCATCTCGGAGCGGAACCGCTCGTACCGCGACTTCACACTGAATAGTCTCACCTTCGCGCTCCGCGAAGTGATCGCCTGCCTGCCCGTCTATCGCACCTACACAATGGACATGGACGCGACGGTGACGGACCACGACGCGCAGTACGTCGAGGCGGCGGTGGCGCAGGCGAAGCGGCGCAACCCGCGCACGGCGAGCCAGTTGTTCGATTTCCTCGGCGACACGCTCCTCTTGCGGAATATCGAGAGTTTCCGAACCGAGGATCGCCCCCGGTTGATTGAGTTCGTGATGAAATTTCAGCAGATTACCGGCCCGGTGATGGCAAAGGGAGTGGAGGATACCGCTTTCTATATCTACAATCGCCTCGTCTCGCTCAATGAAGTCGGTGGCCACCCGGTGCAGTTCGGTCTCTCGCTTGCGGAGTTCCACGCGCGCAACGTCGAGCGTGCCAATCGCTGGCCGCACACGATGCTCGCCTCCTCCACGCACGACACGAAGCGGAGCGAGGACGTGCGGGCACGGATTGACGTGCTCTCCGAAATCCCGGAAGAATGGCGCACCTCCCTCAACCGCTGGGGACGAATGAATGCCCGGTTGAAAGGGGAAATCGCGGGCGAGCGTTATCCCGATCGTAACGCCGAATACCTGCTCTACCAGACGCTGCTCGGCGCGTGGCCGACGGACTTCCCGACGCCCGACGCGTTCGGGGAGTTCCGCGAGCGGATCGCGGCGTACATGCTGAAAGCCGAAAAGGAAGCGAAAGTTCACACGAGCTGGATCAACCCGAACGAAGCGTATGACCGCGCGCTGCAAGCATTCGTCCGCAACGTCCTCGCGGAGGGAAACAACGCCTTTCTGGCCGATTTCACGCCGTTGCAACGCCGCGTCGCATTCTTTGGCCAGTGGAACGCGCTGGCACAGACGTTCCTGAAGTTGACCTCGCCTGGCGTCCCGGACACCTATCAGGGTGCCGAACTCTGGGACTTCAGCCTTGTAGACCCGGACAACCGCCGCCCGGTGGACTACAACCGCCGCCGCGCCATCCTCGCCGACCTGCGCGCGCGTGCCGACTGCCCAGACTGCGGCAGCGTCGCCCTCGTCCACGAGTTGCTGGACACGAGCGATGACGGTCGGATCAAACTGTTCGTCGTTGCCCGCACGCTCGACTTCCGCCGCGCGCATGATGCGCTCTTCACGAACGGTGACTACCGTCCGCTCGACGCACACGGCGCGAAAGCGGATCATGTCTGCGCCTTTGTCCGCACCAGCGGCGACGATACCGCAATCATTGTCGCGCCCCGCCTTGTCGTGGGCCTCACCGGCGGCGAAGCGCAGCCACCGCTCGGCGAGGAAATCTGGGGCGATACCTGGCTCGCTCTCCCGATTGAGCACGCCGGTCGCCGCTACCGCAATCTCTTCACCGGCGAAGAACTCACCGCCACCAACCGCGACGGTACCCTCGGCCTCCCCCTCGCCGCCCTCTGCGCCCACTTCCCCGTCGCCCTGTTGGAACGAATCGAAACCGATTGAACCGCAAAGGCGCAGAGGACGCAAAGAGCGCGAAGAGGGAAAAAGGCGAGAAGCGAGAAGGAAGATACAGGTGTTCTTCCGCTCTCTGTCTCTCTTTGTGTCCTTTGCGTCCTCTGCGCCTTTGCGGTGCTCCCCGGTTTCCTCCCCTTGCCGCGCCGGGAGGTTCTTGCTACGCTGGCGGCGGTGGCGGGCGTCGTTGGGTGAAGGAGTAAGCGCGATGGATGCACCGATTTCGTGGCGGCGTGGCCTCGCGCGGACGCCGGACCCTTCCTTCTGGGAGCATGCCCGCTGGTATGACATTCACATTAACTACCTCGAACCGCATTTTGCCGCGATGGTCGCCGCGATTGTCTGGGCCGTGCCGCCGCTGGCGACGAATGCCTCGGTTGTGGACATCGGTTGCGGCGTCGGCACGCTCGCTTCGCGCTTCCACGCCGCCTACCCTGAATCGCGCCTGACACTCCTTGACACGGACGAGGAGAATATCGAGACGGCACAAAAGAAGATGGGCAAGGGCGGCACGCCCGCCGTCCCCCTCTGCCATCGCCTCGACCCGGACGCCCCCGCGCATCCACTCCCCGGTACGCCGTACGCCCTCGCCGTCTCCTCCACAACTTTTGGCGGCATCGTCGGCGAGGAAAGCACGGACGACGTTTTCCGCACGCGATTGAGCAATCTCCTGCGCACGGTTTACACCTCTCTGGAAGAGGGCGGCTGCCTGATCTACGGCGACTTCCTCAGTCACGGTCTCGGCGTGCGCGAGCACATCATCCTGCTTGACGAAGCGGGTTTCGCGGACGCCGAATGCGTCTGGCGGGATGGCGACCTCGTCGTCGTCGGCGGACAGCGAAGGACTGAGGACTGAGCGATGGCCGTTGGCTACTCAGGTACGCTGCTGATCGCCAAACTCGGTCTCAAAGAGGACTATCGCGCTCAGATCGTCGGTGCGCCGGAGCAGTATTGGACATTGCTCGGCCCGCTACCGACGTCTGTGACGTTTCATGGCGGCGATGCGGACGATCTCGATTTCGTCCACGTTTTCACCACCGAGCGCGACGAACTGGCGCGGCAATTTCCGATCCTGCAATCTCAACTCGGGCAACGCGGCATGCTCTGGGTTTCGTGGCCGAAAAAAGCGGCGAAGATCGCGACCGACCTCAGCGAAAATGACATCCGCGACATCGGCCTCGCTCATGGCCTCGTGGACGTGAAAGTCTGCGCCGTGGATGCCCAATGGTCCGCCCTGAAGTTCGTCCGCCGGGTGAGAGATCGCCGGTAAGTGTACCGCAAGACGATAACACGACGCACATATTCGTCACGTATCGTGTGCTCCGATGGTGAACGATCGGGGCTACGAGAGGACGGCGTGATGCAGATTGATTTCGCGTTCCTGGCGGATTCGGCGACCCAGCGGCCGGACGGGCGGGTGGATGCGCTGGCCATCGGACCATTTACCGCAACACAGGGTCGGTTCCCTGCCTCGGTGTTGCATTTCGCGGTTGTCGCGCGCGTCGGCTTCACGCAGGAGGACCGGGATCGGGCGGGTACGCTCCATGTCCGCGTCGTTGCGCCGGACGGGGCAACGGTTGCCGAGCAGCAGTCGGCTGTAGAAGCGCCGCCGATCTTCGTAGCAGAGACGGAGGGACGCAGGCGGACGCGCGTCCTGAACTTCTACAATGTCCCGCTCCCTGCGCCGGGGACCTATGTCTGCAACGTGGCGCTCAACGGCGACCAATTCGACGGCGACGTACATTTCGAGGCCAATCTCGCCCCTGCTGTCTGAGCATCCAGCGCTCATTCCGTGACGGGCATGCCCTTTTTCTCGTTACGCTTGCGGCGACGTTCGGCTTGCCAGCCGGTCTGGGGAGCGGTGCGGATAAAGGTCATCGCATGAGCGAGGTAGGGGAGGAGGGCTTCGACTGCCTCTTCGTCCGCGCAGGGAACTTCGATCCAGTTTCCCTTGGTGCGATCCGCGCCGGGATCGGGCGACCAGCCGTCCGCGCCAGCAAATCCCCGAAGCGCGGCTTTCTCGTCCGCCGGTGGTTTGAGGACGATGCCACGATCGCCGACAAAAGCGAAGAGCCGCCCTTCGACAAAGAAGCCGTCGTGGCCGAAGATCTTGCGCTTCGTCACACCGGGCCAGTGGAGCAGATGTTCCTCGACATATGCCTGGATCGCGGGCGTGGCCGCGTTCTTCGTCACGATGCATTTCCCTTCAGTCGCGGCCGGAACGTCGCATGGATCGCCGGGATCGGTCGGGGCGCCGGTTCCTCCGCGTGTTCCGCAGCGGCGGGCGCGAGCAGGGCGAACTCGTTGCCGTCCGGGTCCAGGATGATTGCCAGCGTCCCCCACGGGTAGTGTACGGGGTGCGCGCCACAGACGCCACGCGCAGCGAGACTGTCGTATGTCCTCCGGTCTACCGCAAAGGTGATCCCCGTCGCGCGGCCCGTCGCTTCGGGCGCGGTATCGGCGTCCGCAACGGCGAGCATCAGCGCCGCACCACCCTCGCCGACCTCCGCACCTCCTGCCCACTGCCGCCGGAGCGGAAGCCCGAGCGTGCCACAATAAAAGAAGAGCGCGCGGTCGAGATCGCGCACAAAAACGAAGACCGACTGCAACTGAGGAACAATCATGGGGTCACTCCGGTCGAACGAAGCCGCGAATATCCGAACAGAACAAATGTACGTATATGCACACGACTTGTCAAGGGGTTGCCGGAATGGCGGAGAGCGAGCAGTACATACTGTCCCCGTATCAGCGAATAATGTGAATGTGTAATCCGGAGACGCGCGTGAAATCGCTGTCAACGCTGGCGAAATCGGCGACGCGAACGGCGAGCGAGGTGGCGAGGTGAGCCGCATCGTATGATCGGAGATTATACAAGGCCATCAACTGAATAGACTGTTGCCAGATCACACGCTGATACGGTACTTCGTACACGACGGAGAAGGTACGAAGGAGGGTATCGAACTCACCCATACCGAATTGCATCCACTGTTGCCGCACTATGCGGTTCGCACTGAAGCGACTCAACTGATATTGCTGGTGTAAATGCTCCGGTGCGGCGCTTGTGGTCGCGATTCTTCGAATGACATGCGCCACTTCAAGGCGGGCGAGTTCCGAGAAGTACACCGCTGTATTGTTCGCGGCAAGGTCGGCGCAATACTGCATGCACGCTGCCGAATGAGGATCGCCACGAATGATCGCGGCAACAAACACGCTCGAATCCAGATAAACATTGGATGGCAGTGGTTGCGCCGTCACTCCCCGTCGCCGCGCTCAGATACTACATCATCGCTACGGAGCAAATCCAACACGCTGATTCCCGGCTTAACGGCGAGTTTGGGGATAAAGGGATCGGGTATGGCGGTTGCCCGACGATGGACGATCACCGTATCAGGTTCGACCATCGCGATACTTTCCCGATTGTTGTCTGCGTCGTTCGTTTTGCGTCGTTGTGCCATGAAAGATCACCTTGCTGTATCTGCTGCATCGAATGTTTGTGTCGTCTTCGAGAGTATAGCATCGAGCGTTTCTGAGAGACGGTTATGCATTGGTCGTCTGCCGTTGGTGCGTGTGAATAACCAACAGAAGGCCGCTGCCGCTGACGGCTACGGAAGCCACCGTTTCCGTCAGCTCGTTGGAAACACCGATGTTGTCGCCGAGGCGGAAGATCGTCGGGAGGGGATACAGAAGGCCGTCGCCGGAAACGCCCGTCACCTCCTCGGTGAGGGCAAGAAGGGAGACGTATTCGCCCGGCGTGCCGTGAAGCGCGACCGATTCGCCCGTGTGGAGGACGAGCATCGTGTGCAGTGGGTCCACAAGGCGGATGCGGATGCCCGCGAATGCCGGGGCGGCGAGCGAGAGCGCGGTCGCCAGCATATGATCGTAGCGCGGGCCACCGAGCGCGCCGAGCACGACGATCGCCGTCGCGCCGCGCGCGATGGCGATGACGATGGCGAGGTGCGTATCAGTGTAATCCTTCGCCACCGGGTGCGTCTCGGTCGGGATGCCATGGGCGGCGAGCCGCGCGACGAGTTCCGGCCCCGCCGTGTCGAAATCGCCGACCGCGAGATCGGGCATGATGCTAAGTCGTTCGAGGACGAGCGCCCCGGCATCCGCCGCGATCAGCAAATCCGCCGCCGCGCACTGCCCGCGCACGAAGGCGTCATCCCCCACCGGACCGCCTGCGACAATCACCGCATGGAGTGCTGCGTCGTGCGTCGTGCGTACTGTGTGTCGGGCTGTCGGCCCCATTGCTGCCCATCATTTCACGGAGAACGGTGCAGGCTCGCTTCGGCGATGCAGTATAACGTATTGACAATCGCCCGCCGATGCAGGGATTGCGTCAGCGACAGGCGACACACCAAGAAAGGGTTCAACTGTGCCAACGCAAGATCGCATCTTTCTCGAAGGGTTGATGTTCTACGCGTACCACGGCGTCCATACGGAGGAGAAGAAGCTCGGCC